>NZ_JAQMYQ010000020.1:0-97874 GCF_028369275.1 Mitsuaria sp. RG | reverse complement strand
CCGCGATGACCATTACCGCCCCGGCATCAGGGCCATGGCCCGGAAATCCTTCGGCGACTGCTCGAAGTGCTTCTTGAATGCCCGGCTGAAATGCGCCGAGTCGGTGAACCCCCACTTGTAGGCGATCGAGGTGATCGACTCGCGCTTGAGGAACGGGTTGGACAGGTCGTCCGCGCTGCGCTTCAGGCGTGAGCGCTGGATGTAGCGGCAGACGCTGTCGCCCTCCTCCTCGAACAGGCGGTACAGGTGGCGTACCGAGATGCTCAGGCGTTCGGCCAAGTTGGCCGGGGTCAGGCCCGGCTGGCCCAGCGACTCGTCGATGACCTTCTGCACGTAGCCGCGCAGGCTGGCGCCGCTGAGCCCGGCGAGCGACCCGGGATTGTCGTCGCCGCGCTCGAACCCCGGCTCCAGCAAGGCGATGAACGCCGCCTGCAGCGCCTCGCCCTGGGTTGCCCCGGCCTCGTCGCCCTCGCGGCACAACTGGTCCATCAGCAGGTGCAGCATGCGCCCGCAGGCGTTGGTCGAGGAAATCTTGCCGAAGGTCGCGCCCTGCCCGGTCACGTGCTTGCGCACCTGCTCGCGGGACAGCGACAGCGAGACATGCTCGATCAGGCCGAACGGGGTGATCTCGCACGGGCCTACCGAATCCATCAGCAGCAGCTCGCCCGGTGACAGCTGGATACTCACGCCGTCCTGGGTGATCTGCGAGTAGCCCATGCGTTGGCTGACCAAAAAGCAATGCTGGTCGTCGTCGCGGTCGGGGTTGTCGCCAAAGCGGCGGATGGTGCCGGCGTTGGTACGCAGGTTGGCCAGGGCCAGGCCGGCGCGGTTGTAGGTCGAGATCTCGCCGATGAACAGCGAGCGGTTGAAGGCCAGTTCGGTCTGGAACCGGCCGCAGACCTTCTGCATGGCCGTGGTCCAGCGCTCCAGGCCGTCCAGGGCGGGTCTGGCGTTGCACTGAGTGACGGGTTGGGGCATGGCAACCTCCACACGCGGGCGTTGTTGTTATGCGCTAATTGTTAACATGTTATCAATGAGCGTACAACTATCATTGTTCGCGGGAGGCTTTAGGACGGTGGGAGCGCTTCGCGGCGCAAGGCCGCTCCTACACAAGGATGCGATCGTCTGTAGGAGCGGCCTTGTGCCGCGAAAGGGGCGCGAAGCGGCCCCAGGTTCAAAGATCGCGAAGCATGCGCTCCAACGCATCAAATACCTGCCAGAGGTGCTTGCGCTGTTCAGCGTCGAGGGGAATGTAGCGACGCAAGGCGGGCATCCGGTTGACCACCTCGCTGGCGCCCATGTGCTCCAGGGTGACCTGCCACAGGCCGTCCTGGCAATCGATGGCCAGGCGCTTGAAATCCAGGGGCATCAGGACGGTGTGAACCGCTGCGAGACGCGCGTCGAGGCGCTCGAACAAGGCCTGGTCGCCGCCCCGCCGTCGGCAGGTAACACCACTGCGGCGCAGCGCGCCGGTGTGGTGCAGTTCCGCCCGCAGCCTGCCCTGGTCGCGGGCAGGCACGCGCAGGATGAACTCGCACATCACCAGGTGCATCAGCAGATGACTCTCGGTGCGCTCACGCACTTCGATCCGAGGGCCATCCTCGCGGTAGGTAAACGATGTTGCGGATTGCAAATCCGTCAATCCCAGGTTTCGCCACACCCGCTGCAAGGTCGCCCCAGGCCGGTATCCAGCCGGGGCACGCGGCCCGGTCAGGCGTTCAAGCCAGCTTGCCGACATGCTGCACCTGCTCGTTGAGAGAATGACCGGGCTCGGCGGCGAACTCCTTCTCCAGCACGTCCTCGACCCGCGCCGGGCGGAACGGGTTGACCTTCTGCACGCACAGCGTCCAGAACAGCGCATAGGCCGCAGTGGCGCCGAGCATCACGGCGAACGGCTGGTAGACATCGGCCGGGTTCATCCCCGGCGGGGTGATGAACCACATGCCCAGCAGGATGCCGATGCTGGAGACGATCTGCGGCAGCGGGAACAGCGGCGAACGGTAGGCGCGCGGCAGGTCCGGGCGGCGGATGCGCAGGATCACCACCGACAGGGTCACCAGCAGGTACGCGGTGCTCCAGGCGCATACCGCCGCCAGCACCAGGTGCAGGATGTTGTCGGTGTTGCCGCCCAGGTACCAGGCGTGCAGGCACGGGATCAGCGCCACCACCAGGATGCACAGCAACGGCGTCTTGAAGCGCGGGTGCAGGTAGGTGAACACCTTGGGCAGCGCCCCGTCCACCGCCATGCCGTAGAGAATCCGCGGCACCCCGGCCATCAGCGTGTTGATGGTGGCGGCGCCGGCGAAGAGGAAGCCGATGCCCAGCCACACCGGGCCGATATCGCCCATCACCTGCTCGGCGAAACGCGGGATGGCCATGGGCGTGTCCAGCAGGTGCACGCCGCTGGCGGCGTCGAGCACGACGTTCTCCACCTGGCGCTTCATCGCCGCGCCGTAGATGAACATGCAGCTGGCCACGCCGAACAGGCCCAGGGCCATGGCCTTGGGCATGACCCAGGCCGAGCGGCGCAGTTCCGGGGCCAGCGGGGTGACGAATTCGCAGCCGACGAACATGAACATGGCCATGCCCACCAGCGACAGGATGGTCATCAGGTCGGTGCCAACCAGCGACACGCCGAACGGCCCGTCCAGCTCCACGGCCGGCGCGGCAATCAGGCCAAGCACGCCGAACACCATCAGCGTGGTCCACATGCCGAAGGTCAGCACCACTTCGGCGCGGCCAAAGGCGCTCACGCCGAAAGCGTTGAGCACACCGAACACCAGCACGAAGCCCACCCCCAGCAACCAGGATCCGCCAGCCGACTCGGCCAGGGTGTTGAGGTGCTCGAAGTTCACCAGGGCCATGACCCCGGAGAGGATGGTCTCGGCGGTGCCGGCGAACACATGCACGATCAGGTAGGCCGAGAGGGTGCCGGTGATGGCGAAGAAACGACCCAGGCCGCAGTTGATGTAGTCGTAGACGGAGCCGGTGGTCGGCAGGATCGCCGCCGCCTCGGCGAAGGTGGTCGACTGCGCCAGCATCATCACCGCGGCGATCACCATGGCCACGGCGAAGGCGCTGCCGCCAATGCCGAAACCCATGGTCGCGGTGAGGATCACGGGGCTGGCCATGATCAGGCCGACGGTGCTGGCCAGCGCGGTGGGAAAGCCGACGCTGCCACGGTTGAGGTGCTCGGTGAGCTTATTGTTTATTGTCATGGGTAGGCCCTGGGTGGACGAGGGAAAGATGATCGCTTGCCCGGCGCGCCGCAAGTGCTGGCGAACGCCGGGCCTGCCCCGCGATGAGCTTGACACCCATTGCCGGCATTACCCCTTCACTTTGCGGCCTCCTCCCAGGCGGGTCTTGCCACAGCCTGCCGCCGATCTTGCCGCTCCCTGCCAGCCCAGCTGCATGCCCTGGGGCCTGCGTGCCGACGATTGAACCTCGACGCGATCCTCGCCAGCTCTATTCCACCGCCTCGAATGGCAGCCCCACATAGTTCTCGGCAATATTGGCAAGGCCGACCGACGAGCCCAGGTAATACTCACGATCCGCCTCCTGCATCTTGCGCTCCCAATCATCCTGGTGCTCGCCAAAATCGTGCAGCAGCCGGGTCATGAACCAACTGAATCGCTCGCCCTTCCATACCCGTCGCAAGGCCATCGGCGAATACTCGGCCAGCAGGTCGGTGCGACCCTCGCGGTACACCTTGACCAGGATCCGGTACAGATAGTTGACGTCCGACGCTGCCAGGTTCAGGCCCTTGGCACCGGTGGGCGGGACGATATGGGCAGCGTCACCGACCAGGAACAGGCGGCCATGCTGCATGGGCTCGAGCACATGGCTGCGCAGCGGCGCGATGCTCTTCTCCAGCGCCGGCCCCGTGACCAGCTGCGCGGCCACCTCCGCCGGCAGGCGTGCCTTGAGCTCTTCCCAGAAGCGCGCGTCGGACCAGTCCTCCACCCGCTCCTGCAAGGGCACCTGCAGGTAGTAGCGGCTGCGGGTCTGGGAGCGCTGGCTGCACAGCACGAAGCCACGTTCATGGTGGGCGTAGATCAGCTCGTGGTTGACCGGCGGGGTGTCGGCCAGCAGCCCCAGCCAGCCGAACGGGTAGACCCGCTCGTACACCTTCAGCACATCGGCCGGAATGCTCTGGCGCGCTACACCGTGGAAGCCGTCGCAGCCGGCGATGTAGTCGCAGTCGACCCGCTGCTGGCGACCGTCCTTGTCGAAGGTGAGGTAGGGACGCTCACCGTCGATGGCATGGGGCCGGACATTGTCCGCCGAATAGATGATCGGCGCCCCGCTGGCCTGGCGCGCCTGCATCAGGTCGCGGGTGACCTCGGTCTGGCCGTACACCATCACCGTCTTGCCGCCGGTCAGCGCCTTCAGGTCGAGGCGCTGGCGACGGCCATTGACCAGCAGTTCGACGCCTTCATGCACCAGCCCCTCACGGTCCATGCGCTCGGCCACCCCGGCTTCGCGCAGCAGGTCGACCGTGCCTTGCTCGAGCACCCCGGCGCGGATGCGCCCCAACACATAGTCCGGGGCCTGGCGTTCGACGATCAGCGTGTCGATGCCCGCACGGTGCAGCAGCTGGCCCAGCAGCAGGCCAGAGGGGCCGGCGCCGATGATTGCAACCTGAGTCTTCATTGTTGTTGTCTCGCGATGACGATGCCGGCCGGTACTGGCAATGGCCGTACACCTGCTGTTAGGGTTTGCACCTGTATTTTTACTGGCTAACCTGGCGCGAAACGTGTGATATCTGCGCTAAAAACTGCACTTTTACAAAATTCGTTCGATTAACGGACAGCCTTTCATGAACACCCCGCTCCCCGGTATCCCGCTGTTCCAGCTGTACGGCGAACACCACGCCTGGCCGGACACCGACCTGCTGCACTGCGAGTCGATCCCGGCGCGCAGCCGCCTGCACCATTGGGAAATCAAGCCGCACCGGCATGCCGAACTGTTCCAGCTTCTTTATGTGCAACGGGGCGAGGCCCAGGTGGAGATCGAGGGTGAGCGCCGGGTGATTCGCGAGGCGGCGATCCAGGTGGTGCCGCCGCTCACCGTGCACGGCTTTCGCTTCAGCGCCGATATCCAGGGGCATGTGCTGACCTTCGGCACGGCCCTGGTGGTCGACCTGGAGCAGCGCCTCGGCGCGCCCTTGAGCGTACTGGCGGCCCCCCGCTGTTACCCGCTGGGCCAGGACCGTGTGCGCCTGCACGGGCTGATCGACACGCTGCAGCAGGAGTACCAGGGCAGCGCACCGGCGCGAGGACCCATGCTGCAGGCGCTGGTCACCGCGTTGATGGTCTGGATTCATCGCCAGCAGCGCGCCCTGCCGGCGCGCAATCAGGACGAACGGGACCAGCAACTGCTGGGGCGTTACCTGCGCCTGGTCGAGGCGCATTACCGCGAGCACTTGGCCGTGGACGTATTCGCCGGTCGGCTGGGCATCACCAGCCTGCAGTTGAACCAGCTGTGCCGCACGCTGGCCGGGCAATCGGCGTTGCAGGTGATCCACCAGCGCCTGCTGCTCGAGGCGCGGCGCAACCTGGCGTATACCCGCATGAGCATCGGCCAGTTGTCCGACAGCCTGGGGTTCAGCGATCCGACCTACTTTGCGCGGTTCTTCAAGCGGCTCGATGGCCAGACGCCCAAGGAATATCGCAGGTCGGTCAATACCTGAACTTGCGCAGTCCCGGTAGGAGCGGCCTTGTGCCGCGAAAAGGGCCGCAGAGCGGCCCCGGCGATCTTTGCTTAAAAGCTGAATCCTGGGGCCGCTCAGCGGCCCTTTCGCGGCACAAGGCCGCTCCTACAGAGAGCCAAATCCCTTGGCAGCCTGCTTGACGTATACGTCAACCTGGCATTAGGTTACTCGCATTCCCTCCCCCGAGCCCAAGCATGAGCAGCCAGACCTACAGCATCTCCGACCTGTCCCGCGAGCTGGACATCACCACCCGCGCCATCCGCTTCTACGAGGAACAGGGCCTGCTCAGCCCCGAGCGCCGTGGCCTGGAGCGCATCTACTCGGCACGCGACAAGGTCACCCTCAAGCTGATCCTGCGGGGCAAGCGCATCGGCTTCTCGCTGGCCGAGTGCCGGGAGCTGATCGAACTCTACGACCCCACCAGCGGCAACCAGAAGCAGCTCACCAGCATGCTGGCCAAGATCGCCGAACGCCGTGCCCAGCTCGAACAGCAGATGCTCGACATCCAGCAGATGCACCTGGAGCTGGACACCGCCCAGGAGCGCTGCGAGCAGGCCCTGGCCGCCACCCTGAACCCGTCGCACCCCCACCGTTGATCCGCCACAGGAAGCCCGCCATGTCATTGCCCAAGAATGTCCGCCTGGTCGAAGTCGGCCCGCGCGACGGCCTGCAGAACGAAGCCCAGCCCATCAGCGTCGCCGACAAGGTGCGGCTGGTGGACGACCTCACCGACGCCGGTCTCGGCTATATCGAAGTGGGCAGTTTCGTCTCGCCCAAGTGGGTGCCGCAGATGGCCGGCTCCGCCGAGGTGTTCGCCGGTATCTACCAGCGCAAAGGGGTCACCTATGCGGCCCTGGCACCCAACCTGCGCGGTTTCGAGGATGCCCTGGCCGCCGGGGTGAAGGAAGTGGCGGTGTTCGCGGCGGCCTCGGAAGCCTTCTCGCAGCGCAACATCAACTGCTCGATCAGTGACAGCCTCAAGCGCTTCGAGCCGATCATGGACGCCGCCCGCAGCCAGGGTGTGCGGGTGCGCGGCTATGTGTCCTGCGTGCTCGGCTGCCCCTACGAGGGGCGTATCAGTGCCGAGCAGGTCGCGCCGGTGGCCCGCGCCCTGCACGACATGGGCTGCTATGAGGTGTCGCTGGGCGACACCATCGGCACCGGCACCGCCGGTGATACCCGCCGCCTGTTCGAGGTGGTCGCGGCCCAGGTACCCCGCGAGCAACTGGCCGGGCACTTCCACGATACCTATGGCCAGGCCCTGGCCAATGTCTACGCCAGCCTGCTGGAAGGCATCAGCGTATTCGACAGCTCGGTGGCGGGCCTGGGCGGTTGCCCGTACGCCAAGGGTGCCACCGGTAACGTCGCCAGCGAGGACGTGGTGTACCTGATGCAGGGGCTGGGCATCGAGACCGGGATCGACCTGGACAAGCTGATCGCCGCCGGCCTGCACATCAGCGAAGTGCTGGGGCGCGCCACTGGTTCGCGGGTGGCGCGGGCACGTGGCGTGCGCTGAGTCATACGCCTGTCACACAGGTGTGGGCGGAGTGTTACCGCCTACACGCTTTGCAGAAAAAAATCGGGTAACAGGGAAACAATTCGACAGAATTTCACGTGCCAGCTTTCCCTCAAAAATCATCAAACCATTGATTTTAAAGGACTTTAAAAAGTTGGCACGCCACCTGCTATATCTTTTGGCATAACAAGAACAAAAAACGCGATACCCAATAAAAACAACAGTAAACGGCTCTGACATAACAAGAACAACACGGCAGAGGCGTAGCAAGCAGATTTTTTTGGAGTCGACGTGCTTTCCAGGGGTTTCGACCCCGCAGCCTGACACAGAACAATAAAACTACCTCCAAGGTAGCGGCAGTCAAGGTTGGATCACGTTGCATGAACGCAGGTCAGCGCTCAAAAAAATACGTTTGCTCTTGGCCCCGGTTGGGGGCCCCGCAATGCAGAGACAACCGCCGACAAAAACAACAACAGGCCCGTCTCCAATAATAAGAAAAGAGCAGGCAACAACGCTTATGAGGGGAGCTTCGGCTCCCCTCAGTGCTTCCTGCCCTCCTCGTCTTCCTCGCCTTTCTTTTCCCTCGCCTCGCCCTCGACCTTGTCCACCAGCAGCGGCATGCTGGCCAGTACCAGCAGCGCCAGCACGGTGCTCACCAGTGCCGTGGCCTCGCGCCCCATACCTGCGGCCGTACCGATGGCGGCAGTCATCCACAGCCCGGCGGCGGTGGTCAGGCCCTTGACGTGGCTGGCGTCCTGGCCGTTACCCTTGAGAATCGTGCCCGCCCCGAGAAAACCGATGCCGGCGACGATACCCTGGATCACCCGGCTCAACGCCTGCTCGTCGGCGCCGGCCATGCTCGGCGCCAGCACGAACAACGCCGCCCCCATCGACACCAGCATGTGCGTGCGCACTCCGGCCGCCTTGCCCTTGCTCTCGCGCTCGAAGCCCAGCACCGCCCCCAGCAGGGCCGCCATCAGCAGGCGGATCAGGATGCGGGCGACCTCGCGCTCGTCGGTGACATCGGCGAACTCGGTCTGCAAGGCCTCGAGCACCGATTGCCAGAATGTGTCCATCGCTTGCCTCCGGTGTCCCCGATCCTTGTGGAAGATCGCCTGTCGCGCAGTTCGCGCCCCTGTGGGAGTGGGTTTATCGGACCGCCGCGAACACCGGCGCAGCCGGTGCCATCCACCTCTTTGGATTCTTCGCGGGTAAACCCGCTCCCACAGGGTGTGCTTCCCTGTGCGATCTCCTACAGATGACCGCGGCACAAGCACCTCGTGCCTTGCACCCCGCCCAACGGCCCCAAGCACGCTGCGACGAAGGTGCGGTGGATAGCCGCAGGCATCTGCAACCAATTGCTCAAGGCTGCTAAATCCAAGGCCTGAGCAAATCAACCCATCATCTGATATGGTTTTTCTCTCAATACCTGGGCCTGTGCTGAAAACAGATCGGGGGCCATAGTGCCCTGGCCTGATCGAGGCCTGATGAGCGATGAACCATGAGCGATAGAATCCCCTTCCGAGTCATCGAGATTGCCCCCGCCGCCAACAAGAGCAAAAGCCAGGTGGCCGATGGCATCCACACCCGCAGCTTCACCGGCTTCTACCGCAACCTGCGGATCGCCTTCGCCGGGTTGCTGTTCGTACTGTTCTTCGGCACCGCCTGGTTGCAGTGGGGCGACCGCCAGGCCGTGCTCTGGGACCTGGCCGAAAGCAAGTTCCACATCTTCGGCGCGACCTTCTGGCCGCAGGACTTCATCCTGCTGTCGGCGCTGCTGATCATCTGCGCGTTCGGCCTGTTCGCCATCACGGTGTTCGCCGGGCGTGTCTGGTGCGGCTACAGCTGCCCGCAGAGCACCTGGACCTGGCTGTTCATGTGGTGCGAGAAGATCACCGAAGGCGACCGCAACCAGCGCATCAAGCTGGCCGCCGCGCCCTGGGGCGTCGAAAAGATCGCCCGGCGCGGCCTCAAGCACGGCCTGTGGCTGGCCATCGGCCTGCTCACCGGGCTGACCTTCGTCGGCTACTTCACCCCGATCCGCCCACTGGCCGCCGAGCTGTTCAGCTTCGAGCTGGGCGGCGTTGCGCTGTTCTGGATCCTGTTCTTCACCGGCGCCACCTACCTCAATGCCGGCTGGCTGCGCGAGGCGGTGTGCATGCACATGTGCCCCTATGCGCGGTTCCAGAGCGTGATGTTCGACAAGGACACCCTGGCGGTGGCCTACGACCCCAGCCGCGGCGAAGCCCGTGGCCCGCGCAAGAAAGGCAGCGACCCGCGCGGCCAGGGCCTGGGCGACTGCATCGACTGCACCCTGTGCGTGCAGGTCTGCCCCACCGGCATCGATATCCGCGAGGGTCTGCAGATGGCCTGCATCGGCTGCGCCGCCTGCATCGACGCCTGCGACGGGGTGATGGACAAGATGAACTACGCCCGCGGCCTGATCGGCTACAAGTCCGAGCACAACCTGCAAGGCGGCAAGACCCACTGGCTGCGCCCTCGCCTGCTGGGCTACGCCGCCGCGCTGACGGTGATGATCGGCGCCCTGGTGGTCGCCCTGCAGATGCGCCCGATGGTGTCGATGGACGTGATCAAGGACCGTGGCCTGTTCCGCGAGAACGCCCTGGGCCAGATCGAGAACATCTACCTGCTCAAGATCATCAACAAGACCCAGGAACCGCAGCACTATCGCCTGCGCCTGGTGGACGCCGATGGTTTCGAACTGCACGGGCGCACCGAGTTCACCATCGCCGCTGGCGAAATGAGCGAGCTGCCGGTGTCGGTGGCGATGCTCGCCGACCGCCCGAGCAGCAGCTCCCAGGAGCTGACGTTCGAGATCCAGGACAGCGACCAGCCGGGCATCCGCAGCACCGCGCACAGCCGTTTCGTCGCGCCGATGAATCGCTGATCCCTTAAACTGACCACCACCTTGCCTGCCCAGACCATAATGAAACGCTACGAACGATTCGCCGACGACATTGCCGAACTGATCCGCTCCGGGGTGCTTGGCCCCGGCCAGCGGGTGCCTTCGGTACGCTACGCCAGCCAGACCCACGGGGTCAGCCCGTCCACGGTGTTCCAGGCTTATTACCTGCTGGAGCGGCGCGGCCTCATCCGCGCCCGGCCGCGCTCGGGCTACTTCGTCAACGCCCATGCGCCGCGCCCGTTCAGCGAGCCGCAGCCCCAGGCGCCGGCCAGCGAGTCCACCGATGTCGATGTCAGCGGCCTGGTGTTCTCGATCCTCGACTCGATCAAGGATCCGCACACCGTGCCGTTCGGTTCGGCCTTCCCCAGCCCGACCCTGTTCCCCCTGCAGCGCCTGTCACGCTCGCTGGCCAGTGCCAGCCGGGCCATGGACCCGCGCATGGTGGTCACCGACCTGTCGCCGGGCAACCCGCAACTGCGCCGGCAGATCGCCCTGCGCTACATGGTCGCCGGGTTGATGCTGCCGATGGAGGAACTGCTGATCACCAACGGCGCCCTGGAAGCGCTAAACCTGTGCCTGCAGGCCGTCACCCAGCCCGGCGACCTGGTGGCCATCGAGGCACCGGCCTTCTACGCCTGCCTGCAGGTGCTCGAGCGCCTCAAGCTCAAGGCAGTGGAGATCCCGGTGCACCCGCGCGAGGGCATGGACCTCGGCGTACTGGCCCAGACCCTGGAGAAACACCCGGTCAAGGCCGTGTGGTGCATGACCAACTTCCAGAACCCGGTGGGCGCCAGCATGCCGGAGACCAAGAAGCAGGAACTGGTCGAGCTGCTGCGGCGCCACCAGGTGCCACTGATCGAGGACGACGTCTACGCCGAGCTGTACTACTCGCAGCAGGCACCGAAACCGGCCAAGGCCTTCGACACCGAAGGCCTGGTGATGCACTGCGGCTCGTTCGCCAAAAGCCTGGCCCCCGGCTACCGGATCGGCTGGGTGGCGGCCGGACGCTTCGCGCAGAAGATCGAGCGGCTCAAGCTGATGACCTCGCTGTGCGCCTCGATGCCGGCCCAGGCGGCGATTGCCGACTACCTGCAACATGGCGGCTACGATCGCCACCTGCGCAAGCTGCGCTACGCCCTCGAGGGCCAACAGGCCAACATGCTGGCCGCCATCGCCCGCCACTTCCCGGCGCAGACCCGGGTCAGCCAACCCTCCGGGGGCTACTTCCTGTGGCTGGAGCTGCCCGAGCAGATGGACGCCCTGAAGCTGTTCCACATGGCTTTGGCCCAGGGCATCAGCATCGCGCCGGGGCCGATCTTCTCGCCGACCCGGCGCTTCGGCAACTGCATCCGCCTGAACTACGGCAGCCCCTGGGGGGATGGCGCGGAACAGGCCATGGAGACCCTGGGGCGGATCGTGCGATCATTTTGACGGCTTGATGGCTGGGAACAAGGACCACAACTATAGTATTAGGGTCCATCGGATGGATCCAGCCTATGCCAGCCCCGTTGCCGCCTTCAGAGCAGTTGCAGGCCCGTATCCAGACCCTCGAGACGCAGGTGGCGAGGCACGAGCTGGAGTTGGTTTGTTTCGAGTTGTTACGCTCCTGCATGGCCGAAGGCTTCTGTGTTTTGGAACTGCTTGATGGCCCCCAAGGGCCATTGAGCGACTACCGCTACATCCTCAGCAACGACGCCTGCCTGCGCCATACAGGCCATGACAAGCGGATGGGGCAGACCGTACGCGAGCTGATCCCGGACGAAGCCGATGCCTGGGTGCCGCGCTTTGCCGAGGTGCTGCGCAGCGGCCAGCCGGTACGCTTCGAACAGCGCCTGGACATCACCGACCGTTTGCTCAACGTCACCGCCTATCGCTTGGGCCCAGCCAGTGACAGACGAGTGGCCGTACTGTTTACCGGTGTCCCGGCCAGCGAACAGGCGCGCCAGCTGCTGCACGAACAAACGGAAGAGCGCATGGACAAGGCCGAAACCAACAACAGGTTGCTCGGCGAGCTGGTGGACCACAGC
This sequence comes from Mitsuaria sp. RG, assembly GCF_028369275.1. NCBI lineage: Bacteria > Pseudomonadati > Pseudomonadota > Betaproteobacteria > Burkholderiales > Sphaerotilaceae > Roseateles > Mitsuaria sp. RG. The sequence goes on along the minus strand of NZ_JAQMYQ010000020.1, from coordinate 85,692 downwards.
CTGGCCAATGTGTTCGCCGCAGACTGCAACTTACGCCTGGTGGCGATCAACCGCACGGCGCGCGAAACCTTCGAGCGCCTGCATGGCATTTCGCCCAAGGTTGGCGACCATGTCCATGACATCCTGGCAGGTCTGCCACAGATCATGGAGAAGCTCCAACCGATCTGGCCCCGCCTTATCACCGGGGAGTCTTTCGTCGAGATGGTCAGCCTGGGCATGCCTGAGCAGCCCCGACATTACGAAATGCGCTACAACCCACTGCGCGACGGCAAAGGCCAAATCCGTGGCGGCTATCTGTTCGCCTACGACATCACCGCCCGCGTGCAGGAACAGGAGCGCCTGAGGCAGGCCGAGGAAGCCTTGCGCCAGTCGCAGAAGATGGAAGCCATCGGCCAATTGACCGGCGGCATCGCCCATGACTTCAACAACCTGCTCGGCAGTATTCTCGGCGCGCTGGAGCTGGCCGACAAGCGCCTGACGCAGGGGCGTCAGCAGGACAGCAGGCATCTGCTCGACATTGCCCGGCAGAACACCTCGCGCGCGGCTTCTCTGGTCCAGCGCCTGCTGGCTTTCGCCCGCCAGCAGGCGCTGACGCCACAGCCGCTGGATGTGCACCACCTGGCCGCCGGTATGCGCGAACTGATCCGCAGTTCCCTTGACACCCATATAACGTTCGTCGATGCCACCCGCGCCGGCCAATGGCTGGTCTGCGTCGATCCATCGCAGCTGGAAAGCACACTGCTCAACCTGTGCATCAACGCCCGGGACGCGATGGCGCGGGGCGGCACCCTGCGCATCAGCTCCGACAACTGCCAGCTGGATGCCGCGCAGGCTGCAGCCCTTCAGCTCGAAACCGGACAGTATCTGCACATTCAGGTCGAAGATACCGGCTGTGGCATGACCCAGCAGATCAGCGAGCGTGCCGCCGAACCTTTCTTCACCACCAAGCCCCTGGGGCAAGGCACCGGGCTGGGCCTCTCCATGGCTTATGGCTTCGTGCGCCAGTCAGCCGGCCAACTGAGCATCGACAGCTCACCAGAGCGCGGCACCTGCATCCACATGTATTTACCACGTGCTCATGCAGGCAGTGCAGCGCAAGCAGACGATATGCAGCAGGTGATCACGCAAGCAAGGCCCAGGCAACCGCTCATCCTGCTGGTAGAAGATCAAGCGACACTGCGCCTGGTGATACGGGAAACCCTCGAGGAACAGGGCTTGCAGGTTCAGGACTTCAAGGACGGCCGCACAGCGTTGTGCGCCTTGAATGAAGGTGTTCGACCAGACTTGCTGGTGGTGGATATCGGACTGCCGGGGAATATCGACGGATACCAGGTCGCCAGAGCCTGCCGGGCTATCGACGAGCATCTGCCCACCCTGTTCATCACTGGCTACGATGGTGCCATCGATACCCGCCGGATCATGGGCTCGCCCCCCATGCTCCTGTTGCACAAACCCTTCGAACTGAAACTGCTGACCTCCAAGGTGGAGGAGCTGCTGAACGCCACGCGAAGCAAGCCCGTGCAAGACCGTGAGCCGCGTGACTGGACAGGCACACCAGCAGGCGATTAGCGTATCTGACCCCACCTCAACGGATGCCCGCATGCCCTCGCGCGAACTGCAGTCCCTGCGCCTGGAAGTTGAACGCCTACGCCAGCGCAATGCCTTGCTGGAGGCCGAACTGGCCAATCCACCACGGCATGATCCCGACCTGTTCCGCTTTCTCTTCGACACGATGGACGAAGGGTTCTGCGTCATCGAATTCTTCGACGGCCCGCACGGCCCGCTGAGCGACTACATCCATATCCTCGCCAACGCCGCCTATGCCCGCCACGCGGGGATTCCCAACGTGGTGGGGCAGAAGCTGCGCGAGATGGTGCCGGACGAGGCCGACGACTGGGTGGCCCGCTATGGCCAGGTGCTACGCACCGGTGAGCCTCTGCAGTTCGAGCAGGAATTGATTGCCACTGGCCGGGTGCTGTCGGTCACCACCTTCCGGATCGAGCCCGCCGGGAAACACCAGGTGGCGGTGCTGTTCAAGGATGTCACCGAACGACGCCGCGCAGAAACCGCCTTGCAACAACTCAACGACCAGCTCGAGCAACGGGTCACCGCAGCCCTGGCCGAGCGCAGCCTGTTTGCCGAGCTGGTCGAACACAGTGTCGCCCGGGTGCAGGTGGTGGACACCGCGTTGCGCTTGCTCGCGATCAATGCCCGTGCAGTCAAGGATTTCGAGTACCTGTTCGGACGCAGGATCAAGGCGGGCGACAGCCTGCTCGAAGGCCTGGAGGGATTCCCCGAGGAATGCGAACGATCAGTGGCGCTATGGCGCAGGGCATTGTCCGGTGAAAGCTATACCGAAGTGATCGAATACGGTCGCGGCAATGACAGGCGGCATTTCGAACTGCGCTTCACCCCCTTGCGTGACCACACCGGCGGGATTGTCGGTGCCTATCTGTTCGTCTACGACATCACCCGCCAGGTCAGCGAGCAGAAGCGGCTGCTCGAGGCCGAGGAGGCCCTGCGCCAGGTCCAGAAGATGGAGGCCGTAGGCCAGCTCACCGGCGGCATCGCCCATGACTTCAACAACCTGCTTGGCGGCATACTCGGTGCCCAGGAACTGATACGCCAACGCTTGCAACAGGCCCGTCACGCTGAAATCGCGCCCTTGTTGAACAGTGCCTGTGAATCCGCGCAACGGGCCGCCACGCTGGTGCAACGCCTGCTGGCGTTCTCCCGCCGCCAGACCCTGCTGCCCCAGGCCACCCGCCTGAGCACACTGGTAGGGGGCATGGAAGACCTGATCAGCCGCAGCGTCGGCCCGGCCATCGAGGTGAGCAGCGATTTCGAGCAGGAAAACGGCACGGTGTTCATCGATCCACCGCAACTGGAAAGCGCCCTGCTCAACCTGTGCATCAATGCCCGCGACGCCATGCCTGCCGGCGGTCGCATCGACATCCGCTGCGTCGCGCTGGAGGTGACGCAGGTTACAGCCCAATCACTGGACCTGCCTTCCGGGCCCTACCTGCGCTTGAGCGTCAGCGACACCGGACGCGGCATGCCAGCGGAGGTGATCGATCGCGCGATCGAACCCTTCTTCACCACCAAGCCCATGGGGCAAAGCACCGGACTGGGCCTTTCCATGGTCTATGGCTTCGTCCGTCAGTCAGGTGGGCAACTGCAGATCTGCTCCCAGCCGGGCGAAGGGACCTGCATCCACCTCTACCTGCCCAGGCATGACACCGTTGCCCAGCCTGCGCCTGCAAAAGCTGCGTCACTGCTGTCCGCTCGCGGGCCCGGAAAGCGGGTACTGCTGGTCGAAGACCAGGCCGCGTTGCGCCTGGTGATCGCTGAAGTGCTCGAGGAGCTGGGCCACCAGGTCGATGGCTACGCCACCGGACCTGCGGCACTCGAGGCAGACCTGGGGTTCGACCTGCTGATCACCGACATCGGCCTGCCCGGCGGCATGAACGGCCGCCAGGTCGCCCAGGCCATGCGCGGGCGACTGCCTTCGATCCCGGTGCTGTTCATCACCGGCTACGATGCCAACGCGGTGCTTGAGGATGGGCCCCTGCCGCAAGGCATGCGTGTACTGACCAAGCCCTTCGACCTCGAAAAGCTGGTGGATCAGGTCGATCTGTTGCTGCGCGACTGACGAGCCTAGGGTCTGTACGAAATGTGTCTGCGCGAAGGCCAGACAAGGCGAAACGGGGGGAGGAACGGCCGGGGTCGCGCCCGACTGTACTGGAGTACATGAGCATTCCGAGCCCCGTTTCAACGCAGTATGGGCGAGTGCAGATACATTTCGTACAGAGCCTAACGTCCGCCACTCAGGTCGATGAAGGTGCCGGTCGCGTAGGACGCCTTTTCCGACAGCAACCACAGGATCGCCTCGGCCACTTCCTCGGGCTGGCCACCGCGCCCCATCGGCAAGCCCGGCTCGAGCTTGCTGACGCGGTCCGGGTCGCCGCTCAGGGCATGGAAGCCGGTGTGTATGTAGCCCGGCCGCACGCCGTTGACCCGCACACCCTCGCCGGCTACTTCCCTGGCCAGGCCCACCGTGAAGGTGTCCAGGGCGCCCTTGGAGGCGGCATAGTCGACGTACTCATTGGGCGAGCCCAGCCGCGCGGCCATCGACGACACGTTGACAATCGCCCCGCCCTGGCCGCCATGGCGGCGGGCCATGCGCAGCAAGGCGTGCTTGGCGCAGAGGATCGGGCCGACCACATTGGTCTTCATCACCTTGAGCAGGCGGAACTCGGACATGTCCTCGACGCGACTCTGCTGGCCGATGGTGCCGGCATTGTTGACCAGCGCGGTAACCGGCCCGAGCTCCTGGTCGACGCAGCGGAACAGCCGCACCACTTCGTCCTCGACGCTGGCGTCGGCGCGCACAGCAATGGCCTCGGCGCCCAGCGCACGGACCTGCGCCAGCATCGCCTCGGCGGCCTGGTCGTCAGCGTGGTAGTTGATGCAGATGCGGTAACCCTGTTGCGCCGCCAGCAATGCGGTGGCGGCGCCGATGCCCCGGCTGGCGCCGGTGATGACGATGACCTTGTCCATGAGTCTGCCAAGTAGCCAGGTAAAGGCCTACAAGATTAGGGGAAATGCCATCATTTGAAAACGGGGCAGGTGCTGCATGGACAGGATCATTGGTTCAATGCCCCGCCGAAGCCGGCCCGGCCTTGGCGGTAAAGGGCGGCTTGGCCAGCCATACCAGCAGGATCAACCCGGCGAACACCCAGGTGAGCAAGGTGAAATAGTCCACCGTCGACATCATGTAGGCCTGGCTGTTGAGGATCTGTTCCAGCTTCGCGTAACTCTGCGGAGTGGCCCCGCCCAGCTGCTCCAGGGTCTGCCGGGTGGCCGGATCGAAGCTGCTGATGTGCTCGCTCAGGTAGGCGTGGTGCTGGTCGGCCCGGCGAATCCAGATCCAGGTGGTCAGCGACGCGGCAAAGCTGCCGCCCAGGGTGCGCAGGAAGGTGGCCAGCCCGGAACCGTCGGCGATCTGGTGCGGCGGCAGGTCCGACAACAGGATGCCCAGGGTCGGCATGAAGAACAGCGCCACGCCGATGCCCATGAACAACTGCACCAGGGCGATGTGCAGGAAGTCCACCTCGTTGGTGAAGCCGGCACGCATGTAGCAACTGGTACCGATCGCCAGGAAGGCGATGCCGGCCAGCAAGCGCAGGTCGAAGCGATGGGCGTACTGGCCGATGAAGGGCGACATGAGCACCGGCAGCAGGCCGATCGGCGCCACCGCAAGGCCTGCCCAGGTGGCGGTGTAGCCCATCTGGGTCTGCAGCCATTGCGGCAGGATCAGGTTGATGCCGAAGAACCCCGCGTAGCCGCCCACCAGCACCAGGGTGCCGATGCGGAAGTTGCGGTGCACGAACAAACGCAGGTTGACCACCGGATGGCGATCGGTCAGCTCCCAGATGACGAACACCGCCAGGAACACCACCGAGATCAGCGTGCCAATCACGATGAACGACGACTCGAACCAGTCCAGGTCGTTGCCTTTGTCCAACACCACCTGCAACGCGCCGACACCGATGATCAGGGTCAGCAGGCCGATGTAGTCCATCGGCTGGCGGCTGGTGACCACCGGCCGCGCACGCATCTGCTGGCGTACCACGGCGGCGGCGAACAGGCCGATCGGCACGTTGATGAAGAAGATCCACGGCCAGCTGTAGCTGTCGGTGATCCAGCCACCGAGGATCGGCCCGGCAATCGGCGCGACCACCGTGACCATCGCCAGCAGCGCCAGGGCCATCCCCCTTTTCGCCGGCGGGTACACGGCGATCAGCAGGGTCTGGGTCATCGGGTACAGCGGACCGGCTACCACGCCCTGGACCACGCGGAACAACACCAGCTCGGGCATCGACTGGGCGACGCCGCACAGGAACGAGGCCAGCACGAACAGCAGCGTGGCCCAGATGAACAGCTTCACCTCGCCGAAGCGCCGGCTGAGCCAGCCGGTCAACGGCAGGGCGATGGCGTTGCTCACCGCGAACGAGGTGATCACCCAGGTGCCCTGCTCCGAACTCACGCCGAGGTTGCCGGAAATGGTCGGCAGCGCCACGTTGGCGATGGTGGTGTCGAGCACCTGCATGAAGGTCGCCAGCGACAGGCCGATGGTGGTCAGCAGCAGGCTCGGCGGGGTGAACTGCGCGGGGGCCTGCTGGCTCATCGCTGAGCCGTCTTGCCGGTGGCGCTGTTCTCGTGGATCAGCCGGGCGATCAGGTCGTCGGCCTCGACCAGCTGACGGTCATACACCTGGGTGGTGTAGCTGGCCTGCTGCGGTGGCTGCTGGGCCAGGGCCGGGCCGCTCTGGTCGTGCAGGTCGACCTCGGTGACGGTGGACAGGCCGATGCGCAGCGGGTGCTTCTTCAGTTGCTCGGGATCAAGGTGGATGCGCACCGGTACGCGCTGGACAATCTTGATCCAGTTGCCGGTGGCGTTCTGTGCCGGCAACAGGGCAAAGGCGCTGCCGGTGCCCGCGCCGAGGCTGTCGACGGTGCCGGTGTACCTGACTTCGCTGCCGTACAGGTCGGCGGTGATCTCGACCGGCTGGCCAATGCGCATGTCGCGCAGCTGGGTTTCCTTGAAGTTGGCGTCGATCCACACCTCGTCCAGCGGGATCACCGCCATGGTTGTCGTGCCCGGTTGCAGGCGCTGGCCCAGTTGCACGGTGCGTTTGGCGACATAGCCGGTCACCGGCGCCACCAGCGTGGTGCGGGCATGGTCGAGGTAGGCCTGGCGCAGGTCTGCTGCGGCGGCCATCACTTCCGGATGCGAGGACACCACGGTGTCGTCGACCAGCGCGGTGCTGGTGTTGAGCTGTTGGCGAGCGCTGTTGACGGCGGCCTGGGCCACGGTCAGGTCATCGCGGGAGTGGGCCACTTCCTCGGCGGCAATGGCGCCGCTGTCGGCCAGCACCTTGCGTCGGTTGTAGTCCTGCTGGGCCTTCTGCAACTCGGCCTGGCGGGTCTGCAGTTGCGCCTTGAGCGAGTCGACATTGCTGTACAGCCCGCGCACCTGGCGCACGGTACGCGCCAGCTTGGCCTCGGCCGACTGCAGGGCGACTTCGCTGTCGGCCGGGTCGAATTGCAGCAGTACCTGGCCGGCATGGACCAGGTCGCCGTCATCGGCGCCGATACTGGTGACGGTGCCGGTCACCAGCGGGGTGATCTCCACGACATTGCCGTTGACGTAGGCGTCGTCGGTGCTTTCGTACCAGCGCCCGACCAGGCTGTACCAGGCCCAGGTGCCTGCACCGGCAAGGACCAGTATCAGCAACAGGGCGAGCAGCCAGACCTTGCGCTTGCGTGTGTTGTCAGGCGCGGGGGCCGGGGTGGAGGTGTCAGCGGGAGTGGCCATGACAATACCTTGGAAGATGCGTGACAGGGATCAACGATCGCCGAAGCGGCGGATCGTCAGGGGGTCGCCGGCGTTGATCAGGACCTTGGCGAGCAGTTGCTCGAGGGTCTTGAGTTCCTCGGGCTGCAGCACGCCGACCAGTTCGTTCATCGCCGCCGCGCCGACCTGCGGGAGGCGGTCGGCCAGGCGCTGGCCATCGGCGGTGAGGGCCAGGCGCACCTGGCGGCGGTCGTCGGGGCAGCGGTTGCGCAGGATCAGGCCCTTCTGCTCGAGGCGATCGAGCATGCGGGTCATCGAGCCGCTGTCCAGGCCCAGGTAGCGGCACAGTTCGGCCGGGGTGTCGACCTGGTACTGGGTGACGATGATCAGCACCTTGAACTGGGCGGCGGTGACGCCGTCGGCTTCCAGGTGCCAGTCGAGGATGCGGTCCTTGAGGAGTGCGGCGCGGCCGAGCAGCATGCCTATGGCGCAGGTCTGGAAGGTTTCCGGAGTGTAGTGGGGCATTGGGGCTGCTCGTTGAATTGTGTGAAAATATTACTGCTTAGGCAGTGAATGTCAAAGCTTTGATTAGGGGGCTAAAGGAATTTTTTTGTTTGGAGTCAGGATTGGATGTGATTGTTTTGAATTTTGCATTCATATTCTTTGAATATGTCGACATCTAGTCACCTTTCCGCCCTTACGGCGGGTCCCTTTTTGAAGGATCAAAAAGGAACCAAAAAATCCTCGCTCCATTCATACGGCCCCTACGCTTCGCTCCGGGGTTCCCTCGCTCCGTTCTTGCTCCCGGGAGGACCGCGCTGAACGCCCCATCCTGGGGCGCAGCGCTTGACGGCCATCCATGGCCGTCACCTCCCTCCGCAAGAACTCCGCTCGGCCTCCTGAAGTCGCAATTGGCGGCGCCTGAACTACCGCGCGCTTAGAAGCAAGAGCAAGAGCACCCCCGGTGTCAGGATAGTTGTCGCGTCTCCGAACAGACCTGAAACCAGCTCCGGGGGCGGAAAGAGAGCCGATGTGCCGTACTATTCACCCGAACGCAAAGCCGAACTACTAAAGATGCTGCTCCCTCCACATAACCTGACAATGGCCGAGGTTGCGAGGCGCGAGGGAGTGACTGAAATGACACTACGTACCTGGCGTAAACGAGCCAGTCCTGAAGGAGGTGTGGTGACCGATCCCAACCACCCGACCGAAAGCTGGTCGGCAGAAATGAAGTTCGCAGCTGTCATCGAATGTGCCAGCCTGTCTGAAATTGAGCTGGGCGAGTACTGTCGGCGCAAGGGTTTGTACCCCGAACAGATCATGGCGTGGCGACAAGCGTTCCTGAGCGGAATGGTGGCCGAAAAGCTTCAACCGAAGGCTGATCGGGAACAGGGTCGCCAGGATAAGCAACGTATTCAACAGCTGGAGCGCGAACTGCGCCGTAAAGAAAAGGCGCTGGCTGAAGCAGCGGCGCTGCTGGTCCTTCGAAAAAAGCTCAACGACTACTGGGGAGTCGACGACGAGGACAATTGACCGCTCTGCCGGAACGGCAACTGTTGGTCGACTGGCTAAACGAAGCGATCAGTGCTGGAGCACGAAAGCGGATGGCATGCCAGGAAGTCGGCCTGACACTCAGGACACTACAGCGCTGGACTCAGACCGAGGAGGTTCGAGCTGACGCTCGAACCACAACGACTCGGACAACGCCTGCGAATGCCCTGAGCGAGCAGGAGCGCCAGGCAATTCTTGATCTATGCAACAGTGCTGAATACGCGCATTTGCCACCGAGCCAAATTGTCCCGCGCTTGGCGGACAAACAGTGCTATCTAGCCTCGGAGTCAACCTTTTACCGGGTGCTGCGCGCGGCCGGACAGCGACAGCATCGGGGCCGGAGCCAGCAGCCTGGACGCCAAGCTGCTCCAACCACCCATGCGGCACATGCACCTAATCGGGTCTGGTCGTGGGACATTACGTATCTACCTACAGCGGTACGCGGGAAGTATTACTACCTGTACCTGATCGAGGACATCTACAGCCGGAAATGTGTCGGCTGGGAAGTGCACGAGGATGAAGACGGAGCGAAGGCCGCGACCTTGCTACAGCGAAGCGTGATCAGCGAGCAATGCTTGCGTGAGCCGTTGGTATTGCACTCTGACAATGGAACTCCAATGAAATCATCAACCTTGCTCAGCAAGATGCATGAGTTGGGTATCACCCCTTCCAGGGGCAGACCAAGAGTGAGTAACGACAACCCATACTCGGAGGCTTTATTCAGAACACTGAAGTACTGCCCGCAATGGCCAACCAAAGGTTTCAGTAGCCTGGAGGCAGCCAGGCGCTGGGTAAGAGACTTCATCAGCTGGTACAACCAGGAACACCGACATAGCCGCATTCGTTTCGTTACGCCAGCAGAACGACACCGAGGCGTGGACAAACAGATCCTTGCCCGACGTCATGAGCTGTACCTACGGGCCAGAGAAAGAAATCCTGCGCGTTGGTCAGGCCAGACACGCAACTGGCAGCCTGTGGGGACCGTACTGCTGAACCCTGATCGAGAGCAACAATACGATAAGCAAGCAGCGTGATTTAGAGGTCAGACGCGACAACCACCTTGAAAAACGCCGAGCAAGAGCAAGAGCAAGAGCAAGAGCAAGAAATGCGAATTTAGTTGTTTGACAGTTAGTTATGCATTGACTGTTCCATCCCTTTCGCGGGGCAAGCCCGCTCCTACAGGGTTATATATAACGGCGACTATTGCGTGGGAGCGGGCTTGCCCCGCGATGCGATCGAGAGATTAATTAAGTTTAAACTAGCGACAGCTGCGCCAGTTCAGGCGCCGCTCGTAACTTCGCGACTTCAGGAGGCCGAACGTAGGACTTGCGGAGGGAGGTGACGGGCATGGATGCCCGTCAAGCGCTGGGGCCTAGGATGGGCCCTGCAGCGCGGTCCTCCCGGGAGCAAGACCGGAGTGAGGGAACCCGGAGCGAAGCGTAGGGCCGGATGAATGGAGCGAGGATTTTTTGGTGACTTTTTGATCCTTCAAAAAGTTACCCGCCGTAAGGGCGGAAAGGTGAATAAGCGTCGACATCGCAAATGAATGCGCATAAAGCTTCAAAAACAAACACCAACCAACCAACTAATAAACAAACGCCAGAGATCCATAAACACCCCCCCGGCGCAAAACACAAAACCCACGTCAACCAAACGGCCGTAACCCCTGCCTCATCCCAAACAAGAACAACAGAAGATCATGATCCGGCTCAGCCCGCCCCTGCTCCACCTTGGCCACCCGTGGCAACGGACACACCCCACCGACCTCAGCCTTGCTGAACACCGTAGGCCGCGGCTGTTCCCAGGCCGCCGCCGCCGCCGTGGTCACCGCCAACGCCGCGACCAGGAACAAAGCTCGAGCGATTTCTAGTTTCATTGCTCTAAACCTTTGACCGCGCTGCCAAACGCCATTTGGTAAAAATAGAGCAAGGTCTGCCATTCCGCCTCGTTGAACGACGAGTGGCGGCGCAACTGCCGCAGGTCGTTATAGGCCGCCCGCTGGCAACTGATCCGCCGCCGGCACTTCTCCAGGTCCAGCAACGCCACTTCCACCCGCGCCTGTTCACCCTCGCCCAGCACCTTGACGAACACATGCTTGCCGTACAGGCAGCCATGCTGCCAATGCCCCAGGTGCATGCGCGCCAGGTTGTCGGCCAGATCCTTGAGCATGCGCTCGTGCACCGCCTGCGGGTAATGCTCGCGGGCCCCGGCGGCATGCCAGGCATCGAGGTCGACGAAACCATCGAGCGCCTCGCTGACCAGCAAGGCCCGCCACTGATGATCCGCGTCCCGCTCGGCCCCGGCATAGACAATCCGCGGTACCCGCACACCCAGTTGCTCGAAACTGTTCAGCGCATCGAGTTCGCGCAACACCGTGGGGCGCCCGAACGGATGCAGCAGGCTGCGGTAGATGTGCCCGACCTGGCGTTTGGCATACAGCAGATGCCCATCACCGTCGCTCAGGCGCTGCACGCCACTCTCGCCACCACGCCGCTGGTTGGGCTCCTCGACCCACTCCCCCTGCTGCTGCCAGTAGTAGTCGAACTGCCTGGACTGATTCTGGGCTACCGCCATCACTCATTACCCCTTGCGCAATACGTACACTCGCCACATGGCATAGAACGGCAGAAAGTCGAGTCGTTCCTGGATTCTGAATCCCGCTGACACAAATTCTTCTTCAACTGTAGCCGCCGGTAACACGAAGCGGTTCTGGTAGCTGTCCTGCGCGGCCCGGGCACTGCGCCTGGCTTCGAGCTTGCGGCGGCGCCAGGCCTTGAAATTGCCATCCACCCACAGTGAAAGGATCACGCTGTCGCGGCTAACTCGTTGAAACTCAGAAAGAATTGTCTTCCGATGGGCCGGATCACCGATATGGTGGAACAGGCGCATGCAAAAGATGCTGTCGACCGCGTTGTCCGGCAGGTCGATGGCGAACGCGGAAGTCTGCAAGGGGCGTACCCGTGCAACCACCTCTGGCGGTTGTGACGCACAGGCTGTCTCGATCATCGCCGCCGAATTGTCGGCACCGATGATCACGCGGTTGGCCTTTTCCGCCAGCAGCGGCCAGAACCGCCCGGCACCGCAGGGCAGGTCGAGCACCAGGCCAGGCTCACCGGCCAGCGCCAGGGCGCGGCGGGCCAGTTGCTCGTCACGCTGGTGGGAAAGGCGTCGAGCCAGGCCATCCTGATGCTTGAGGAAGTATTCCCGGGCGTGGTTGCGGTCGTACTTGTCCGAGAATTCGAGTTTGATGGGGCTACGCATTGGACATCTCCTGACTCCAGTGCGCTCACCTTAGGCAGGCAAGCGTTGGAATCAGGTCATGTCCGTGTGAAAAATCTGTCAGCGACCAATGCAGGTGTTACTGGACGTTAATCAGGATCCAATAGCCCATCCCGGCCTTCACCATCCTGCACCACTTTCGTGCCTTGGCTCAGGTCGACCTGGAAGCGGCAGCCATGGGGAAGCGTCGCGGTCAGGGTTACGCGCCAGCCCTGGTCGTCACAGATGCGTTGCACCAGCGACAAGCCCAGGCCCAGGCCCTCGCCACGGCGCTCGTCGCCACGCACGAACGGCCGGAACATCGCCTCGCGCTGCTCCTCCGGAATCCCCACGCCACTGTCCTCGACACTGAAGCCATTGGCCTCCAGGCTAAGGCGAATGTAACCGCTGTCGGTGTAGTGCGCCGCATTGCGCAGCAGGTTACCCATCACCGACTGCAGGAACGTGGCGTTGTACAGCACCGGGCTGGCACTGATCCGACCATCGTAGTAAAGCGCCAGCCCCTTCTGCTCGATGGTGTCGCGCCATACGCCGATCAGATCGTCGCCCACCTCGCGCAAGCTTGCCCGTGAAGCGACGGCACCTTCATCGCGCTGGGCACGGGCCAGCATCAGGAAGGTCTTCACCAGTTCGCGCATTTCCTCGGTTGCCCGGGCAATACGTTCGACCTGGCTGCGCGCCCGCCCATCGAGGCCGGGGTTTTCCATCAACAGCTCGCACGAGGTCGCCAGGACCATCAACGGTGTGCGCAGCTCATGGCTGACGTCACTGGTGAACAGCCGCTCGCGGGTCAGGGCATCGCGCAGGCGCCCCAGGGTATCGTCGAAGGCAACGGCCAGCTGGCCGACCTCGTCCGCCGCGTAGTCCGGCGCCAACGGCGGCGCCAGCCCCAGCAACTGGTCACGGTGACGCACCTGGCGCGCCAGGCGGATCACCGGCGCCATCACCCTTCGTGCCAGCAACCAGCCGAGGATCACCGCCAGGGCCAGGCTGAGCACGAAGCCGACCACCACCACGGCGAACAGTACCCGTTCACGCTCCTCGAAATCGCTCTGGTCCTGCAACAGCACATAGCGCCGACCGTCGACGATCTCGACCATGGCATGGTACGAGAGCTGGTCGCGAAACACCTCGTGGAAACCCGCCTCCAGGTGACGCAGGTCCTTGGGCAACTCGAAGTCATCGCGCCCGCCGCTGAAATAGAACAGCTGGTCGGGGCGTGGCCGGTGGCTCCAGTCACTGACGCTGTCCATGCGCAGCAGGCGCTGCAGGTCGCCACCGAGCACCGACGAGATCAAGCGTTCCTCGACCAGGTGTACCGTGGCGACGATGCCGAAGGCGAAGGCCCCGGCCACCAGCGCGCTCATCAGCGCGAAGGCGATGATGATGCGCTGGGCAAGGCTCTGCTTAAACTCCATCGCGGCCCTCGGCGAGGCGATAGCCGACGCCATGGACGGTATGCAGCAGGGGCTTGTCGAACGGTTTGTCGATCACCTGGCGCAACTGGTGGACGTGACTGCGCAGGCTGTCGCTGTCCGGGCAGTCGTCGCCCCACAGGGCTTCCTCCAGCACTTCCCGACGCAACACATGGGGGCTCTTCTGCATCAGCACGGCCAGCAGCTTCAAGCCGACCGGGTTGAGCTTGAGCAGGCGCCCCTGGCGGGTCACCTCCAGGGTATCGAGGTCATAGCTCAGGTCGGCGACCTGCAGGGTACGCCGGCCACCGCCCTGGGCGCGACGCAGCACCGCCTCGATACGCGCCGCCAGCTCGGACAGCGCGAACGGCTTGAGCAGGTAGTCGTCCGCACCCGAGCGGAAGCCTTGCAGACGGTCGTCCAGCTGGTCGCGGGCGGTGAGCATGATCACCGGCGTGTCACGACGAGCATCCTCGCGCAGGCGCTTGCACAGCGTGTAGCCATCGATGCCGGGCAACATGATGTCGAGCACGATCAGGTCGTAGTGTTCGGTCGCGGCCAGATGCAGGCCGGACAGGCCATCCTGGGCACAGTCGACGGTGTAGCCCTTCATGCCGAGGTAGTCGGCCAGGTTGGCCAGAATATCGCGGTTGTCTTCAACCAAAAGAATGCGCATCGAGGTCTCCTGTGCGGCGCTTCGCCGGGCGCGGCAGGCGCAGCTTACGGCCAATGCCTGCATGGTGCCATGCCCTGGCTCGAAATCTCCGAACTTGACAGTTTTTTCACCGATCATTCACGCACACAGGATAGCGGGCACCTGACAATGCACGGTCTTTTCCATCCTCTGGAGTCACCATGCAGGCATCCGTGCGCCCTCGCCCGATCAACCCGTGGCTGTACCTGGGCATTCCTTTCGTCACCGCCGTGGCCTTGGTCCTGCTTGAATGGACATCGCTGGACATGGACGTGGCCAACCTGTTCTACGACCCGGTTGCCAGTCAGTTCATCGGTCGCCACAGCTACCTGCTGGAGACCATTCTGCATGACCGGGTCAAGCAGGGCGTGATCGTCTTCGGGCTGCTGGCCGTGGTCGGCTTCGCCTTGAGCTTCTTCTGGAAACGACTGGTAGGCTGGCGCCGCGAGCTGGGTTGCCTGGTGTTGGCGCTGGGGCTGTCGACCGCCTTCGTCACGCCGCTGAAGAAGGTGACCCAGGTGCAATGCCCGTGGAGCCTGACCCAGTTCGGCGGCAAGGAGACCTACAGCAAGCTGCTGGAGCCACGCCCGGCCACCGACAAGCCCGGACTGTGCTGGCCGGGTGGACACGCCGCGACCGGGTTCTGTCTGTTCGGCCTGTTCTTCATGCTGCGCGACCGGCGTCCGCGCCTGGCGCGGGTGGCGCTGGCGGTAGCCTTCGTGGCCGGCTCGGTGCTGTCAGTCGGACGGATGATGCAGGGCGCGCATTTCCTGTCGCACAACGTGTGGACGGCGGTGTTCTGCTGGTTGATCGGGCTGGGGTCGTATTACCTGGTGTTGTATCGCCGGGGCCGCTTTGCGGCCCTTTCGCGGCACAAGGCCGCTCCTACAGGATAATGCGATTTCCTGTAGGAGCGGCCTTGTGCCGCGAAAGGGCTGCAAAGCAGCCCCACTGCACCTCGAGGTAAATGAAAAAGCCCCGGCTCTCGCGAACCGGGGCTTTCCTTGGTGCAGGGGGTGAGGCTGGCTTACATCATGCCGCCCATGCCACCCATGCCACCCATACCGCCCATGTCTGGCATGCCGCCACCAGCAGAGGCTTCTACAGGAGCGTCAGCGATCATAGCTTCGGTGGTGATCATCAGGCCACCGATCGAAGCGGCAGCTTGCAGCGCCGAACGGGTAACCTTGGCCGGGTCCAGGATGCCCATTTCGATCATGTCGCCGTACTCGCCGGTGGCGGCGTTGTAACCGAAGTTGCCCGAACCTTGCTTGACCTTGTCAGCGACAACGCTTGGCTCGTCGCCGGCGTTGGCAGTGATCTGGCGCAGTGGCGCTTCAACAGCACGGCGCAGCAGGGCGATACCGACGTTCTGCTCTTCGTTGTCGCCTTTGAGGTCCTTGATGGCTTCCAGGGCGCGCACCAGGGCAACGCCACCGCCAGGCACCACGCCTTCTTCGACGGCTGCACGGGTAGCGTGCAGGGCGTCTTCGACGCGGGCTTTCTTCTCTTTCATCTCGACTTCGGTGCCGGCACCGACCTTGATCACGGCAACACCGCCAGCCAGCTTGGCCAGACGCTCTTGCAGCTTCTCACGGTCGTAGTCCGAAGTGGTGTCGGCAACCTGGGCGCGGATCTGGGTGACGCGAGCCTGGATGTCGGACTCTTGGCCAGCACCGTCGATGATGGTGGTGTTTTCCTTGGACAGGATCACGCGCTTGGCGTTACCCAGGTGCTCCAGGGTGGCGGTTTCCAGGGACAGGCCGATCTCTTCGGAGATCACGGTAGCGCCGGTCAGGACGGCGATGTCCTGCAGCATGGCCTTGCGGCGGTCGCCGAAGCCCGGGGCCTTGACCGCGGCAACCTTGACGATGCCGCGCATGTTGTTGACCACCAGGGTGGCCAGGGCCTCGCCTTCGACGTCCTCGGCAACGATCAGCAGCGGACGGCCGGCCTTGGCAACGGCTTCCAGTACTGGCAGCAGCTCACGGATGTTGGAGATCTTCTTGTCGACCAGCAGCAGCAGCGCGCCTTCAAGCTCCGCAACCATGGTGTCCGGCTTGTTGACGAAGTACGGCGACAGGTAGCCACGGTCAAACTGCATGCCTTCTACGACGGACAGTTCGTTTTCCAGGCCCGAGCCTTCTTCAACGGTGATCACGCCTTCTTTACCGACTTTTTCCATGGCTTCGGCGATGATTTCACCGATGGAGTTGTCGGAGTTGGCGGAGATGGTGCCGACCTGGGCGATGGCCTTGGAGTCGGCGCATGGCTTGGACAGGTTTTTCAGTTCGGCAACAACGGCAGCAGTGGCCTTGTCGATACCGCGCTTGAGGTCCATCGGGTTCATGCCGGCAGCGACGGCTTTCAGGCCTTCGTTGACGATGGCCTGGGCCAGGACGGTAGCGGTGGTGGTGCCGTCACCGGCAGCGTCGTTGGCCTTGGAAGCGACTTCCTTGACCAGCTGGGCGCCCATGTTCTCGAAAGCGTCCTTGAGCTCGATCTCTTTGGCGACGGAAACGCCGTCCTTGGTGATGGTCGGCGCGCCGAAGCTCTTGGCCAGGACCACGTTACGGCCTTTCGGGCCCAGGGTCGCTTTTACCGCGTCAGCCAGAACGTTGACACCAACCAGCATTTTCTTACGGGCGGAATCGCCGAATTTTACGTCTTTAGCAGCCATGATCGTTTAATCCTTGGAATTCTTTGGAATAACGGGAAGTCGGGGAGAAATCAGGCTTCGATAACGGCCAGGATTTCGTTCTCGGCCATGACCAGCAGGTCTTCGCCATCGACTTTCACGGTGTTGCTGCCCGAGTAAGGGCCGAAAACCACTTTGTCACCCACTTTCACGGCCAGCGCGCGTACTTCGCCGTTGTCCAGGATACGACCGGTGCCGACGGCAACGACTTCGCCGCGGTTTGGTTTTTCAGCGGCCGAACCCGGCAGGACGATACCGCCAGCGGTTTTCGATTCTTCTTCGCTGCGACGGATGACGACGCGGTCATGCAGAGGACGAAGCTTCATTGTCGATCTCTCCCAAATTGTGGTTTTCATCGGCCGGTGTCGACACCGGCGGGTTGATTCGATCCGGCGTTGCCGGTCAGGGCTCGCCTTCAGCGAACCCTGTGTGTCATGCCCGGTGAACTCACCGGAAACCTTGCGGTGACCACTACATGCGGCCAGTGAAATCAATTACAAGGCTTTGCATGGAAATTTTTTTGAATGCGTCGTCGTGGGAGCGGGCTTGCCCCGCGACGGGGTAGGCAGATGCGAGCGCCTATCGCGGGGCAAGCCCGCTCCCACGCCTTCCAAGCCCTTTTCGGGGGTTACTTGTCGCGGCGTTCGTACTCGCCCTCGATCACGTTCGGACGATGGCCACCATCGCGGGGCTGGGCCTGGAATGGGTCATCCTGGAACGCCCGCTGGCGCAGGGTCTGCTCCTCAGCACGGCGACGCAGCTTGCCGGCCACCAGGCGGCGGGTAAACGGCAGCAGGCAGAGCAGGCCCAGCACATCGCTGATGAAGCCTGGCAACAGCAGCAGGCCACCACCGACGGCGAGCATCAAGCCCTGGAACATGTCCTCAGCTGGCAGCTCGCCGCGCTGCAGGCTCGCCCGGGCACGCAGGGCGGTGGCCAGGCCGGCCACACGCATCACCAGCACACCCAGGGCGGAACCGGCGATGATCAACAGCAGCGCCGGAAAGAAACCGATGGCCGCGCTGACCTTGACGAAGACGAACAGCTCCAGCACGGGGAAAAGCAACAACAGCAGTAGAAAAGCACGCATCAAGGGTTCCTCGACGGAAGAGAGTCTTCCTGTAAGACCATCAGATGGATGCCTCGATGCCTGTTTTCAACCCTCGACCTGCGTCGAATCCGGCCATTTGTCAGCGCGCGCCAGCAAAACCAGGGCCTCACGGACTTGTGTCGGCGTATTGCAACTAGACGGGAAAGGCAGCCAGTAAATGCCCTGGCCAATACGCAGGTGCATGCCCTCGCTGTCGATGCCGACCATGTGCGCCGAGCGCGGCAACCCCGCCAGTTTTACGTAGTGATCAATGGCATTGGCATGGTCATCGTTCATGTGCTCGATCATGCTTTTTTCGGCCTCGCCCGCAAACGGGTTGGCCAGGGTCACCTGGTCGAGCCAGTGGATCGCACCGAAACCGCCGATGTAGCGGTGGCGTACCGGCTCGAGCACCCAGAAATCGAAGTCGTGAGCCTTGTGGTAATTGGCCGATTCAGGGAAGTACCGGTAGTAGCGGGCCGCGGCAGCCTCGATGGCCGCGTCGTCGCTCAGCTTGCGCGCCTCGGCCATCACCGTCAGGCGCCCGACTGCCTGGACGTCCTCGGCATCGCGCTCGCCCACCAGCAGCGAACATTTGGGGTCTTTCTGCAGGTTGTGGGTGTGCTGGGCGATACGGCTGATGAGGATCAGCGGATGGCCCTCGGCGTCCAGGCAATAAGGCACCACCGAGCCGAAGGGATAGCCGGGCATGGACTTGGAGTGGGTCGAGAGAACGCCACGATATTCCTTGAGCAGCAGTTCCCGGGCGGGGCGGAGGGCGTTGGTACTCACTGGAGAGTCTCCTGGCGACAGACTGGATGGGTGACAAGATAAGCATTATCACCCGCCGCTGCCACTGGGTCCGCTGCCGTGTAGATCTACGCATACCCCTGTAGGAGCGGCCTTGTGCCGCGAAAGGGCTGCATAGCAGCCCCAGGATCTCAGCGATGAGGCAGACATCGCCGGGGCCGCCTTGCGGCCCTTTCGCGGCGCAAGGCCGCTCCTACAAAGAGCACGCGCAGCGCGTTACCGGATCGACTTACCAGGTAACACCAAACCCGGCGGTATAGCGGGTCTTGTCCAGGTCGCTGTCGCGGGTGCCCTTGATCAGGTCCTTCTCCGCCTTCAGGTTGAGCGAAGCCCACTCGGTCACCTTGTAACGCAGCCCCATCTCGGCATCCAGCGCGTACTCGGCCACACCGCCCAGCGGCTTGCCGACCTCGCCATTGGTGAAGAACTCCACCTTCTTGCCGATCAGGTAGCGGTTGTAGTCCCACTTCACCGCGGCGGAATAGAAGTTGTCCTTGCCGCCATCGCGGTATTCGAAATCGGTTCGGTTGATCAGCGAACCGAGCGAGAACGCGCCCAGCTCGTCATCCCAGAACTGGTAGCCTGGGCCGGTACCAACGGTACGCTGGCGCGCCAGGTCCTCGATATGGTCGCGCTTGTACTCCAGGCGCCCCTGCCAGAACCACTTCTCGGTGATGAAGCGGTCCAGGGCGTACTCGGCGCTCCAGTTGTTGGTGGTGGTGACGTCGTCCTTGGTCTCGCGGTTGTACTCGCCCTCGGCGTTGTGCCGCCAACGACCGTGGCGGGCGGTGGTCTTGAAGCTGACGTCGTAGTCGTCGGTATTGTTCTCGGCGCGCTTGTAGTCCATGGCCACATCGACATTGCCCTTCCACAGGAAGTCCTCGACCACCGGCCGTGGCTTCATGATCTGCTCGATGCTGGCCAACTCGACGGTCTTCGGCGCATCGCCGTTGGCCAGGGTCACCTTGCCCGGTTCGGCGGCCTTGAGCGACTTGGCCTTCTCGCCGGAGTAGGCGTCCTGCTTGACCAGCAGTTCCTGGTCGCTCTCCAGCGTCTTCACCTGTTTCCAGTCCAGGGCGATCGAACCGCCGTAGGGCGTCTCCAGCAGCAGCCTGCCGCCGTCGAAGACCTTGATCTTGCCGCTCAGGCGGTCACCGTTCTTCATCCACACGGTGTCGGCGAGCACGGGAGTACAGAGGGACGCGGCGATGAGGCAAAGCAGGGTTCTAGAAGACATAAGCGCAATATGGGTTCGATTCGACGAAAAAGCCGGGCATTATCCAGATACCGACAACCTGAGCAAGGACAGACCCAGAGCATGCCGATGAGTTCCACTCGCATTTGCCCGGACCGCCTGTCCGGTTTCATCCGCAGGCCAGGTACCCCGTGATGTCCATGCCACCACCCTCCCCGCCGGAAGACGCAGAGGCCCGACGAATGGCACTGTACTCGGTGCTGGGCCAAGTGCCCGCCGGCAAGGTGGTCAGCTACGGGCAGCTGGCCGAACTGGCCGGCCTCGGCCGTGCCGCACGCTGGGTCGGGCGTACCCTCGGGCAGTTGCCGGCGGACACCCGCCTGCCCTGGCACCGGGTGCTGGGTGCCGGCGGTCGGCTGAGCCTGGCCCTGGGCACGCCGTCGGGCGACGAACAACGCGCCCGTCTACGCGCAGAAGGGGTGAATGTGGCCAATAATCGTGTGGATATGGCGCGCCATGGCTGGCGTCCAATGGAGCACAGCGGTTAGAGTGCGCGCTTTGTTTTCGCAAACCTTGAGGCAGATGTTGGCCCATGCCCCGTAAAACCTGGCGCGCTGCGCTCGCTGCCTATGCCAGCCCGTCAACTTTGGTGCTTTTGCTGCTCGGATTCGCCGCCGGCCTGCCGTACATGCTGGTGTTCTCGACGCTTTCGGTCTGGCTGCGCGAGGCGGGTGTGGCGCGCGAGACCATCGGCTATGCCAGCCTGATCGGCCTGGCGTACGCCTTCAAGTGGGTCTGGTCGCCGCTGCTCGACCAATGGCGCCTGCCGCTGCTCGGCGGCATGGGCCGTCGTCGTTCGTGGCTGCTGTTGTCCCAGGTGCTGGTGGTGCTCGGGCTGATCGGCATGGGCTTCTGCGACCCGCAGAAGCACCTGTCGTGGCTGATTGCCCTGGCGGTGCTGGTGGCCTTCGCCTCCGCCACCCAGGACATTGCCGTCGACGCCTACCGCCTGGAGATCGCCGACGATCAGCGCCAGGCCGCCCTGGCCGCCAGCTACATGGCCGGATACCGGGTTGCCGCCCTGCTCGCCACCGCCGGTGCGCTGTTCTTCGCCGAGTGGTTCGGCTCCACCGGATTCAGCTACCTGCACCAGGCCTGGACCGGCACCTACGTGCTGTTCGGCGTGCTGATGCTGCCCGCGCTGTTCACCACCCTGGTGATGCGCGAACCGCCGGTGCCCCTGCGCACCCAGCTGTCGGCGGCCCGCTACGGGCTTATGCACCAGCTGGCCTCGGTGTTCGTGCTGATCATCCTGCTGGTCTCGGTGCCCGCCAGCTTCACCCAGCTGTTCAACACCGACTGGGCCAGCGTGGTGTTCGGCGACTCGACCATGCTCGACCTGCTGCTCGAGGACCGCGCCTTCCTGCGCCTGATCCTCTACGTGCTGCTGACCTGGGCGTGCCTGTCGTCCCTGGGCCGACGCGGCCTGGCACCGGTGCTCACACCGGTCAACGACTTCATCGCGCGCTACCGCTGGCAGGCCCTGCTGCTGCTCGGGCTGATCGCCACCTACCGCATGTCCGACACGGTGATGGGCGTGATGGCCAACGTGTTCTATATCGACATGGGCTTCACCAAGGACCAGATCGCCAGCGTCAGCAAGATCTTCGGCCTGATCATGACCCTGGTCGGCGCCGGTGCCGGTGGCCTGCTGATCGTGCGTTTCGGCATCCTGCCGATCCTGTTCATCGGCGGCGCGGCCTCGGCGGCGACCAACATCCTGTTCCTGATGCTGGCCGACATGGGCCCGAACCTGGAAATGCTGGTGGTGACCATTTCGCTGGACAACTTCAGCTCGGGGCTGGCCACGTCGGCCTTCGTCGCCTACCTGTCGAGCCTGACCAACCTGAAGTTCTCGGCCACCCAGTACGCCCTGCTGAGCTCGATCATGCTGTTGCTGCCGCGCCTGATCGGTGGCTATTCCGGGGTGATGGTGGAGAAGTTCGGCTACCACGACTTCTTCCTGATCACCGCGCTGCTCGGCGTGCCGACGCTGGTGCTGATCGCCCTGCACTGGCGGCAGGAGGTTGGTCGGGGAAAGCCGGTGCCGGTGAATAACTCGACCGCCGAGCAACCCTGACCTGTAGGAGCGGCCTTGTGCCGCGAAAGGGCCGCATAGCGGCCCCGGCACTCAGAGCGTCCACATGACTATTGCAGGGGGCGCGCTGCGCCCCTTTCGCGGCGCAAGGCCGCTCCTACAGGACTCGGGTTTACTGAGTGACAGCCCCTTCCCCCGAACGCCTGCCCACCACGAACCACAATGGCCACAACGCCAGTGCCCCCGCCACGCCCGCCGCCACGGCAAAGTGCATCAGGCTCGCACCCGCGCCGAGCATCGCCAACACCGCGCCGCCCAGCCCCAGCAAGGCGATGGTGATCATCCCCAGCATCGCCGATACCAGGCCCTTGCTCTGTTCGCTGGAGAACAGCGTCATGCGGTACAGCACGGCGTTGGCCACGCCCAGGCCCAGCGCGTACAGCGACATGCCGGCCACCACGCTGGGAACCGTCGGCCAATACCAGGTCGCCGCGACCATCAGCGACAGCCCCGCCAGGTATGGCCACAGGGCCCCGCGCACCAGTGCCGGCAGCGGGTAGCGATCGGCGATGCGGTTGATGATCAGGTTGCCCATGATCAGCCCGCCGAACACCGGCAGCTGCCACAGCGCGTATTCCAGGGTGCTCAGGCCTTCGTCATGGATCAGCAACACTGGCGACAGGCCGATCCAGCCAATCAGCGGCAGCCCCACCAACCCCAGCGCCGCACTGCCGGCCACGAAGCGCCGATTGCCCAGCAACTGGCCGTAGCCAGCCAGCAACGGCAGCAGGTGGATGGGCGTAAACGGCAGGCGCGAACCGTCGCGCCGCTCCACGCCAAGGGTTTCCGGCATCAGCCGGTAGAGCAGCAACCAGCACAGCACCGCGCCTGCGGCAAACGCCACGAACAGCCAGCGCCAGTCCAGCCACTGCAGCATCAGGGTACCCACCAGCGGGCCGAGCAGCGGCGACAGCAGGGCGATATTGGCCAGCAGGGCCATCATGCGCACCGCATCGGCCTCGCTGAACGCCTCATTGAGCGCCGGATAGCTGACCGTGACCACGAAGCCCAGACCGATGCCCTGCAGCAGGCGCAGCAGGTTGAACAGGCCGATGTCCTGCGCCCAGAAGGTTGCAAGGCAGGCCAGGCCGAAGAAGATGCAGCCGACCAGCAGCAAGGGGCGCCGGCCATAGCGATCCGCCAGCGGGCCGATCAGCCATTGCAGCAGCACCCCGCCCAGCAGGTAGAGGTTGAGGGCGTGGGGAATGTATTCGGGACTGGCCTGAAGATCGCCAACCACCACCGGCATGGCGGGCATGACCGCGTCGCTGGCGAGGTAGGTCAGCAGTTCGAACAGCGCCAGGGTCAGACCGAACAGCAAGGCGCGCAAGGGAGTGATATACAGCAAAGGTTTCATGGCGGACATCGGGTTTGTAGGCAGGATCAAGGTATATGCCAGAAATGACAGTACCCGGCTGTGAACAAGTGTAAGGGTCTTGAAAAGCATCGCGGGGCAAGCCCGCTCCCACAAGACCGTTGCTGGCCATGAGGGAGCGGGCTTGCCCCGCGATAGGAAGCGACGCGGCGTTACTGGACCGCCGCCTCCTGCACCACGCGGATCACCCGCTGCGGAAACGGAATGTCGATGCCTTCGGCCTTGAGACGGTCGCGGGCATGCTCGTTGAGCATGAACAGCACGTCCCAGTAGTCGGCAGTCTTGACCCAGATACGCAGCGACACGGTGATCGAGCTGTCACCCAGGGTCGAGATCACCGCCTGTGGCGCCGGATCCTGCAGCACGCGCGGATCCTGGGCCAGCTCCAGCAGCACGTTGCGCGCCTTCTGCAGGTCGGCGTCGTAGTCCACGCCCACGTCGAACACCACCTTGCGGGTCGGCTGGCGGTTGGTGTTGGTGATGATGCCGTTGGACAGGCTGCCGTTGGGCATGATCACGGTCTTGTTGTCACCGGTGCGCAGCACGGTGTGGAAGATCTGGATGCTGTCCACGGTGCCACTGACACCTTGCGCCTCGATCCAGTCACCGATGCGGAACGGACGGAACATCAGGATCAGCACGCCGCCGGCGAAGTTCGCCAGGCTCCCCTGCAGGGCCAGGCCGATGGCCAGGCCCGCGGCACCGATGGCGGCGACGAACGAAGTGGTCTCGATGCCGATCATCGAGGCCACGCTGACCATCAGCAGCACCTTCAGCACGATGTTGGCCAGGGTGCTGATGAAGCCCTGCAGCGCCGCATCGGCACGCAGGCCGACCAGCTTGCCCAGGCGGGCGCTGAGCTTGTTGATGATCCACCAGCCGATGGCCAGAGTCAGCAGCGCCAGCAACAGGCGGCTGCCGTACTCCATGATCAAGGGAAGCCAGGTTTGCGATTGGCGGACCAGCTGATCGACTTCAGCGTTCAAATCCATGTTTATCTCCTGATGCCGAACGGCAAGTACACAATGAGGCGGGCAACGCAAAGCAAGCGGCCCGGACCCCGATGGACATCACTGCGCCATCAAGGTTCCGGGCCGCCGCGGATCAGTCGCGGAAGTTGTTGAACTGCAGCGGCATGTCGAATTCCTTGGCGCGCAAGGCAGCAATGGCCTCTTGCAGATCATCACGCTTCTTGCCGGTAACACGTACCTGCTCGCCCTGAATGGCGGCCTGGACCTTGAGCTTGGCGTCCTTGATGTGAGCGACGATCTTCTTCGCCAGCTCCTTGTCGATGCCTTCGCGGAACTTGGCTTCCTGCTTCATTTCCTTGCCGGAGGCATAGGCGTCCTTGGCTTCCAGGCATTTGACGTCGATCTTGCGCTTGACCAGCGCCAAGCGCAGGATCTCGATCATCGCCTCGAGCTGGAACTCGGCCTCGGCAGTCAGCAGTACGGTCTGCTCCTTCTCCTTGAACTCGAAGCTGCCCTTGCCTTTGAGGTCGTAACGGCGGTCGAGCTCCTTGATGGCGTTTTCGACGGCGTTCTGCACTTCGTGCTTGTCCAGTTCCGATACCACGTCGAACGAAGGCATGGTTGTTCTCCATAAAAAAAAGCGCGCTCGGCCTGAAGATGGAGCGCGTCGGGTTTGATGGTTAAAATGCGGACTCATTATAACGGGTTGCGAAACGCAGATGAGCAGCACCTGGCATATTCTCGGCGCCGGCAGCCTCGGCAGCCTCTGGGCCTGTCGCCTGGCCCGCGCCGGCAAGGCGGTCCGCCTGATCCTGCGCGACCAACAGCGTCTGGCCGCCTATGAGCACGGCGGTGGGCTGACCCTGGTCGAACAGAACGGCGCCCACCACTACGCGATCCCCGCGGAGACTGCCGACGCCCGCGGCCCGATCCATCGCCTGCTGGTCGCCTGCAAGGCCTACGACGCCGCGCCCGCCGTGGCCCGTCTGGCCCCGCGGCTGGCCAACGGCGCCGAGCTGGTGCTGTTGCAGAACGGCCTGGGCAGCCAGGACGAAGTCGCCGACCAGGTGCCCCACGCCCGCTGCATCTTCGCCTCCAGCACCGAGGGCGCGTTCCGCGAGGCCGACTGGCAGGTGCGCTTCGCCGGCCACGGCTTCAACTGGCTGGGCGACCCGGCCAATCCCAACGTCCCGTCCTGGTTCACAGACCTGCACGACGCCGGCATCCCGGCCCAATGGGCGCTCGACATCCCTACCCGCCTGTGGCGCAAGCTAGCGCTCAACTGCGCGATCAATCCGCTCACCGTACTGCACGACTGCCAGAACGGCGGCCTGCTTGGCCACCTGGCCGAAGTCGACCAACTGTGCGACGAACTGGCCGACCTGCTGCGCCGCTGCGGCCAGCCCGAGGCCGCCAACGACCTGCACGAGGAAGTGCAGCGGGTGATCATCGCCACTGCGGCCAACTACTCTTCCATGTACCAGGACGTTCGCCATGGCCGGCGCACCGAGGTCCACTACCTGCTCGGCCACGCCTGCCGCGCCGCCGCACGGCATGGCGCCAGCGTGCCGCATCTGGAAAAGTTGCGCCGGCGCCTGGCGGTAAACCTCGAGGCGCGCGGTTTGCGCAGCGACTGACGCCCCTTATCCACAGGACAGGACACCTCTTCACCCATGACCTTGCGTCAACGCCTGGAAAACCTCCCGGTCGGGCAGAAACTGCTGGCGGCCCTGCTGGTGCTGCTGGTGACCATCCTGCTGGTGGCCAACCTTGCCTTCATCAGCGCCGCCTACTGGATCACCCAGGAGAGCATGGCGCCCCAGGCCCTGCAGACCATCGGCCGGCTGGTCTCCAACCCGCAGCTGTCCGCGCGCGCCGGCGACTCGACACAGAACGCCACGGCGCTGCTCAAGGAGCTCGACAGCTACTCGCCGTTGCGCGCCGCCGCAATCTATGGCGGCGACGGGCAGATGCTGGCCCAGCTGCAGCACGGCGACCCGCTGACCCTGCCCAAGCGCTACCGCAACATCGATGGCTGGCGCCTGATGGAGTTTCGCAGCACCCAGCTGATCCGCCTGCCGCGCAGCGCCGCCCCGCCCGCGCACCTGCTGCTGGTGGCCAGCAGCGAGCTGCCCACCGCGTTCTACACCGGCACGCTCTCCGCCAGCCTGGCCATCCTGGTGTTCAGCATACTGCTGTGGCTGGTCATCGCCCGGCAGATCAAGCGCCTGATCACCGTGCCGATCAATCGCCTCGAAGAGCTGACCCGCCAGGTTACTCGCGAGGAGAGCTATGCCCTGCGCGCCAAACGCGGCAACGATGACGAGATCGGCAGTCTGGCCGAGGCGTTCAACACCATGCTGTCGCGCATCGAGGCCCGCGAGCAGCAGCTCAAGCGCACCCGCGACGAGTTCCAGGACGCCTACGACCAGGCCCAGGGCCTGGCCGAGGAAACCCGTCACACCAACCGCAAGCTGGAACTTGAAGTCCAGGTGCGCAGCAAGATCGAGAAAAAACTCACGGGCTTTCAGAACTACCTGAACAGCATCATCGACTCCATGCCCTCGGCACTGATTGCCCTCGACGAGCAGCTCTACGTCACCCAGTGGAACCACGAGGCCACGGTGCTCTCCGGCACACCGCTGGACGAAGCGCTGAACCAGCCGGTGTTCCTCGCCTTCGAGCCGCTCAAGCCCTTCCTGCCGCAGCTCAAGGAGAGCGTGGAGAAACACCGGGTGGCCAAGATCGAGCGGGTCACCTGGCCCAAGGGCGAGGACCTGCGCCACTATGCCCTGACCTTCTACCCGCTGATGGGTGGCGCTGGACGTGGCGTGGTGATCCGCATCGACGACATCACCCAGCGCCTGTCCCTGGAAGAAATGATGGTGCAGTCGGAAAAGATGCTCTCGGTCGGCGGCCTGGCCGCGGGCATGGCCCACGAGATCAATAACCCGCTGGGCGCCATCCTGCACAATGTGCAGAACATTCGCCGGCGCCTGTCGCCAGACCTGCCGCGCAACCAGGAACAGGCCGACGAGCTGGGCATCGACCTGCCGGCCGTCAACCGCTATCTGGAGAGCCGCGAAGTGCCGCAACTGCTCGACGGCATCCAGCAGGCTGGCGCCCGGGCGGCCAAGATCGTCACCCACATGCTCAGCTTCAGCCGCCGCAGCAACCGCCAGTTGGCCCCCTGCGAACTGCCGGCGCTAATCGACCAGGCCGTGGAAATTGCCGGCAACGACTTCGACCTGGCCATCGGCTTCGACTTCAAGGGCCAGGCCATCGTCCGCCAGTTCGACCCGCAACTGGGCCCGGTGCCCTGCACCGCCAACGAGCTGGAACAAGTGCTGCTCAACCTGCTGAAGAACGCCGCCCAGGCCATTCACCAACGCCCGCAGCCCAGCGAACCGGGGCGCATCACCCTGCGCACCCGCCTCAATCCGCCGTGGGCGGAAATCCAGGTCGAGGACAATGGCGTCGGCATGCCCGAGACGGTGCGCAAGCGCACCTTCGAGCCGTTCTTCACCACCAAGGAGATCGGCCAGGGTACCGGCCTGGGTCTGTCGGTGTCGTACTTCATCATCACCAACAACCACAAGGGGCAGATGGAGGTGCAGTCCACCCCCGGCCAGGGCACCTGCTTCACCCTGCGCCTGCCCCTGAGCCCGGCCCAGCCGAGCACTACTCAGACGGAGACATGACATGGGCTATCGCCTGTCGAAGATCTACACCCGCACCGGCGACAAAGGCGAAACCGGCCTGGGCGACGGGCGCCGAGTGCCCAAGGACCATCCGCGGATCGAGGCGATCGGCGAGGTGGACAGCCTCAACAGCCAGTTGGGCGTGCTGCTGGCCGGGCTGGCCGAGGCCGGGCTTGGCGAGCTGATCGAGGTACTGGTGCCTTGTCAGCACCGCTTGTTCGACCTTGGCGGGGAGCTGGCGATGCCCAGCTACCAGGCGTTGAACACTGCCGAGGTGGAGCGCCTGGAGGCGGCCATCGACCGCTGGAACGAAGAGTTGGGGCCGCTGAAGAACTTCATCCTGCCCGGGGGCTCGATGCTGGTGGCCCAGGCCCATGTCTGCCGCAGCGCGGCGCGGGCGGCGGAACGGCGTTGCCAGCAGCTGAATGCGCTGGAGCCGCTGGAGGGGGTGGGGCTGGCCTATATCAACCGGGTGTCGGACCTGCTGTTCGTCGCGGCCCGGATCATTGGGCGGCGCCAGGGAGTGAATGAAGTGCTGTGGCAAGCGGCCGAGAAGCCCGCCTGAACGCATCGCGGGGCAAGCCCGCTCCCACGCCAGATTGTGGACTGGCGTGGGAGCGGGCTTGCCCCGCGATGGCCTGATGTATCAGATCTCAGGCCAGAACGCCCGGATCCCGGCCACACCCTGCGCCCCAACCTCCCAGGCCTGCTCCCGCTCACCCGGCCCGACCCCGCCCAGCAGAAACACCGGATGGCTGATTCCGCCGATCAACCGCTGCGCCTCGTCCCACCCCAGCGGCACCGCCTCCGGGTGAGTCTGGGTCGCCTGCACCGGCGACAAGGTGACGAAATCCACCCCCATCTGCTCGGCCAACGCCAGTTCCTCGGCACTGTGGCAGGACGCCGCCAGCCAACGCTCCTTCGGGAATGGCCGCCCCTTGGCGGCATACTTGCGCAACTGCGCGGCGGTCAGGTGCCAGCCCGCCGACGGGAAGTCGCCCAGCCATTCCAGTGGCCCCTTGAGCATCAACTGGGCTTTGCCCGCACACAGGCCGACCGCATCCACCGCGACGTCGCGGTACTTGGGGTCGTACATGTCCGGCGCACGCAGCTGGATCAGCTTGATGCCGCTGGCCACGGCCTTCTGGATACCCTTGAGCAGCTCAGGCACCTCCAAACCGTCCGGGGTGATCAGGTACTGGTCGGGCAAGCGCGCCGCAGCGACGATCGGCTTGTTGGCCTCGGGGAACTCATACTGGCCAAGGTCACGCGGCGCCACCCAGGCCAGGGGCTGCCCCTCGGCGCCATGGGGTTCGCCGGTAAAGACGTGCACTTCACGCACATCCAGCAGTACTTGCTTGTCCGGATAGTCGTGGCTGACCTTGATCAACGGCCGCGAAGTCGCGACCTCGATACCCAGTTCCTCACGCAACTCACGGGCCAGCGCCGCCTCGACGCCCTCACCCTCCTCCACCTTGCCGCCGGGGAACTCCCACAGGCCGCCCTGGTGCTGGGTATCGGCGCGGCGGGCAATCAGGATCCGCCCGTCGGCGCCACGAATGACCGCTGCGACTACATGAATCCGTTTCACCCTTCACGCTCCGCCAGGCCAGCTTGTTGCCAGGCCTGGAAGGCCGGCCATTGGTAGATGGTCTCGATGTAGGCAGCCGCTTCGGCCGGCACCGCAACACGGTAGGTACGCAGGCGTACGGCCACCGGCGCGAAGAAGGCGTCGGCCAGGGTCGGCCGGCCGAACAGGAACGGGCCGTTGCCCTTGGCGACCACGCGGCATTCGTTCCACAGGGCAACGATGCGGTCGATATCGACCTGCACGTCCAGCGGCACCTCATCCAGCGCCTGGGCACGAGACAGGTCGAACGGCATGGCGCCACGCAGGGCGAAGAAGCCGCTGTGCATCTGCGCGCAGGCCGAACGGGCCTGGGCACGGGCGGCGATGTCCTCGGGCCACAGGCGGGCCTCGGGGTGGCGTTCGTTGAGGTATTCGGCGATGGCCAGGGAGTCGGCGATCACGCCGTGCTCGCTCTGCAGCAGCGGCACCTTGGCGGTGGCCGAGAAGGCCAGCAGGCGCTGGCGGGTGTCAGGCTGGTTGAGCTTGACCAGGGTTTCTTCGTAGGGGACGCCGGCCAGCTCGAGGGCCAGGGCGCCGCGTAGCGACCAGGAGGAATAC
Source organism: Mitsuaria sp. RG (assembly GCF_028369275.1). Lineage (NCBI taxonomy): Bacteria > Pseudomonadati > Pseudomonadota > Betaproteobacteria > Burkholderiales > Sphaerotilaceae > Roseateles > Mitsuaria sp. RG. Next base: position 55,208 of record NZ_JAQMYQ010000020.1, on the reverse strand, counting down.
AGCTTGTCGCCGATGATCAGGTGATAGCTCATGATTGGGCTCCAGCGGAATCGGGATATTGGGGCTGCCTTGCAGCCCTTTCGCGGCACAAGGCCGCTCCTACAGGAGATCGCGTTCCCTTGTAGGAGCGGCCTTGTGCCGCGAAAGGGCCGCAAAGCGGCCCCTATGCATCAGGTCCGGTATTCGGCGTTGATCTTCACGTACTCGTGGGACAGGTCGGTGGTCCAGATGGTTTCGCTGCACTGGCCACGACCCAGCTCGATGCGGATGGTGATCTCCTCCTGGGCCATCACTGCCGAACCCTGCGCCTCGGTGTAGCTCGGGCTGCGACCGCCCTGGCTGGCGATGCACACGTTGTCGAGGTAGACGTCGATCAGGCTAACATCCAGCTCTGGCACACCGGCACGGCCAACCGCGGCGAGGATACGGCCCCAGTTGGGGTCGGAGGCGAACAGCGCGGTCTTGATCAGCGGCGAGTGGGCCACGGCGTAGCCGACGTCCAGGCACTCCTGGTGGTTGCCACCGCCGTTGACCTGCACGGTGACGAACTTGGTGGCGCCTTCGCCGTCACGGACGATGGCCTGGGCCACCTCCATGCACACCTCGAACACCGCTTTCTTCAGCGCTTCGAACAGTGCGCCGCTGGCCTCGGTCACTTCCGGCACATCGGCCTTGCCGGTGGCAATCAGCATGCAGCAGTCGTTGGTCGAGGTGTCGCCGTCGATGGTGATGCGGTTGAACGACTTGTTGGCGCCGTCGAGCATCAGGTCCTTGAGCACCGCCGGGGCGACCTTGGCGTCGGTGGCGATGTAGCCGAGCATGGTGGCCATGTTCGGGCGAATCATGCCCGCGCCCTTGCTGATGCCGGTGACGGTGATGGTCTTGCCGTCGTACTGGAACTGGCGGCTGGCGCCCTTGGGCAGGGTGTCGGTGGTCATGATGCCGGTGGCGGCTTCGGCCCAGTGGTTTTCCGACAGGTTGTCCAGGGCGGCCTGCAGCGCGCCTTCGATCTTCTCGACCGGCAGCGGCTCGCCGATCACGCCGGTGGAGAACGGCAACACGGACTCCGCCGGCACGCCGGCAAGCTCCGCCAGCTTGGCGCAGGTGCGCTCGGCGGCGGCCAGACCCGGCGCGCCGGTCCCGGCGTTGGCGTTGCCGGTGTTGGTCAGCAGATAACGCACGGTGCCCTGCACACGCTGCTTGGAGAGGATCACCGGGGCCGCGCAAAAGGCGTTGAGGGTGAACACGCCGGCGACGCTGGAGCCTTCGGCGCAGCGCATCACCACCACATCCTTGCGCCCTGGGCGCTTGATGCCCGCCGAGGCGATACCGAGTTCGAAACCGGGAACCGGGTGCAGGGTGGGCAGGGGACCAAGACCAACAGCCATTAGAGCGCTCCTAGAAAATTGTGGGGAATTAGGGGGCGCTTTGCGCCCCTTTCGCGGCACAAGGCCGCTCCTACAGGGGTGTTGCGATTCCTGTAGGAGCGGCCTTGTGCCGCGAAGGGCTGCAAGGCAGCCCCGGGATCTCAAGCCAGTGGCGAATTCAGATCATTCAATCTGACCATGGCAATGCTTGAATTTCTTGCCCGAACCACACCAGCACGGCTCGTTGCGGCCCAGCTTCATGTCGTTGCGAACCGGTGCAGAGGCCACCGCGACTTCAGCGCCTTCCTCAGCCAGCTGCTCACCTTCCAGGCCCGGCGCGGCGGCATGCTGGAACTGCATGCGGCTGGCCAGTTCCTCGGCCTCGCGGCGCAGGCGCGCCTCTTCCTCGGCCGGGTCTTCGCGGCGTACCTGGACGTGCGACAGCACGCGGATGGTGTCGCGCTTGATCGACTCCAGCAGTTCCTGGAACAGGGTGAACGACTCGCGCTTGTACTCCTGCTTCGGGTTCTTCTGCGCATAGCCACGCAGGTGGATACCGTGGCGCAGGTGGTCCATGGTCGACAGGTGGTCTTTCCACAGGTCGTCCAGCACGCGCAGCAGGATCTGCTTCTCGAAGGTGCGCAGGGCGTCGATGCCGGCCTGGTCTTCCTTCTCGTTGTAGGCGTCGGTGATTTCCTTGATCAGCCGCTCGCGCAGGGTCTCCTCGTAGAGGTGATCGTCCTCGTCGAGCCACTGCTGGATCGGCAGCTTGATGGCGAAATCGCTAGCCAGCGAAGCTTCCAGGCCGGCCACGTCCCACTGCTCGGGCAGCGATTGCGGCGGGATGTGCTGGCTGATGGTGGCGTCGAGCACTTCCTGGCGGAACTCGGCGATGGTGTCGCCGATGTTCTCGGCGGCCAGCAGGCTGTTGCGCATGTGGTAGATCACCTTGCGCTGCTCGTTGGCCACGTCATCGTATTCGAGCAGTTGCTTGCGGATGTCGAAGTTGCGGCCTTCGACCTTGCGCTGCGCCTTCTCGATGGCGTTGGTCACCATGCGGTGCTCGATGGCCTCGCCGGACTGCATCCCCAGGGCCTTCATGAAGTTCTTCACCCGGTCGGAGGCGAAGATGCGCATCAGGCTGTCTTCCAGCGACAGGTAGAAGCGGCTGGAACCGGCATCGCCCTGACGGCCGGCACGGCCACGCAGCTGGTTGTCGATGCGGCGCGACTCGTGGCGCTCGGAGGCGATCACGTGCAGGCCACCGGCTTCCAGCACCTGCTGGTGACGCTTCTGCCAGTCGGCCTTGATCTGGGCGATCTGCTCGGTGGTCGGGTTGTCCAGGGCGGCCACTTCGGCCTCCCAGTTGCCGCCCAGCAGGATGTCGGTACCACGACCGGCCATGTTGGTGGCGATGGTCAGCGCGCCCGGAGCACCGGCTTGCGCGATGATCTCGGCTTCTTTCTCGTGGTACTTGGCGTTCAGGACCTTGTGGTCGATACCTTCCTTCTTGAGCAGGTTGGACATGTGCTCGGAGGTTTCGATGGTCGCGGTACCGACCAGGACCGGACGGCCATGGGCCATGCTTTCCTTGATGTCGGCGATGATCGCGGCGTACTTCTCGTCGGCGGTCAGGTACACCAGGTCGTTGAAGTCCTTGCGGGCCAACGGCTTGTTCGGTGGGATGACCATCACGTTGAGGTTGTAGATCTGGGCGAACTCGAACGCCTCGGTGTCGGCGGTACCGGTCATGCCGGACAGCTTGCTGTAGAGACGGAAGTAGTTCTGGAAGGTGGTCGAGGCCAGGGTCTGGCTCTCGGCCTGGATGTTCAGGTTTTCCTTGGCCTCGATGGCCTGGTGCAGGCCTTCGGACAGGCGGCGGCCCGGCATGGTACGGCCGGTGTGCTCGTCGATCAGGAGGATCTGGCCTTCCTGGACGATGTACTCGACGTTGCGGTGGAACAGCTTGTGCGCGCGCAGGCCGGCGTAGACGTGGGTCAGCAGGCTCAGGTTGTGCGCCGAATACAGGCTCTCGCCCTCGGCCAGCAGGCCGGACTGGGTCAGCATGTCCTCGATGAACTGGTGGCCGGCCTCGTTCAGTTCGACCTGGCGGCTCTTCTCGTCGATGCTGTAGTGGCCCTCTTGGGTCACCTGGCCTTCGACTTCCTCGATGTGCTGGGTCAGACGCGGGATCAGGCGGTTGATCTCGATGTACAGCTTGGAGCTGTCCTCGGCCTGGCCGGAGATGATCAGCGGGGTGCGCGCCTCGTCGATGAGGATCGAGTCGACTTCGTCGATCACGGCGAAGTTCAGCTCACGCTGGAACTTCTCGTCCTGACTGAACGCCATGTTGTCGCGCAGGTAGTCGAAACCGAATTCGTTGTTGGTGCCGTAGGTGATGTCGGCGGCATAGGCGGCACGCTTTTCTTCCGGCGGCTGGAAGGCCGAGACGATGCCGACGTTGAGGCCGAGGAACTCGTACAGCGGACGCATCCAGTTGGCGTCGCGGCGGGCCAGGTAGTCGTTGACGGTGACCACGTGCACGCCCTTGCCGGACAGCGCGTTGAGGTACACGGCCAGGGTACCGACCAAGGTCTTGCCTTCACCGGTACGCATTTCTGCGATCATGCCTTCGTGCAAGGTCATGCCGCCGATCAGCTGGACATCGAAGTGACGCATGCCCATCACGCGCTTGCCGGCCTCGCGGGCCACGGCGAAGGCTTCGGGCAGCAGCTGGTCGAGAGTCTCGCCTTTGGCCAGACGCTCCTTGAACTCTGCGGTCTTGCCCCGCAGCTGCTCGTCGGAGAGGGCCACCATCTTCTCTTCGAAGGCATTGACGGTGCTCACCGTCTTGAGCATGCGTTTGATTTCACGCTCGTTCTTGCTTCCAAAAAGTTTTTTTAACAAAGGCGCAAACATATCGGCAGGATCTTCCACACGTAGGGATGGAGGGCGGCCCCGTGAGTCGCCCGTGCAGCCCTGAGGCCGCATGCGAACGAGCATTCTACCCGGAAACGATGGTGAGGAAAGTGGTGGATTTCCACGATGCTGGCACAGCGCTTTTAGGGGGCCTGACTAACATAGGGGCTTTTTGCGCAAGTTCAAGGTGCGCGAAGATGAAACGTATCGCGAATGACTTGCATCAAGATCCGACGACCGCTCGCGGGGCAAGCCCGCTCCCACGCCCCGCCACACGCTGGCGTGGGAGCGGGCTTGCCCCGCGATGAATGCCCAACTGGTAGACTGTCGATCCTGTAACCCTCTGCAGACCTCCATGGCCTACAAACCCACCCCTGCCCGCCCCCCCGCCGACCTGTTGCGCAAGGCACGGCCACTGCGCCTGCTGCTCAACCAGGCCGAACGCCTCGAGCACCTGCAGCGCCTGCTGGAAAGCCAGCTGCAACCGGCCGCCCGCGAGCACTGCCACGTGGCCTCCTGGAAGGAAGGGACATTATTGCTGGTGGTAACCGACGGCCATTGGGCCACCCGTCTGCGCTACCAGCAGAAGCGCCTGCAACGCCAGCTGCAAGCCATGGAGGCGTTCGCCAACCTGAGCCGCATCCAGTTCAAGGTGCAACCACCGCTGGTAGCAGCAAAACACGAAGGTCACGGGCCTGAACTGTCGGAATCTGCCGCAGACAGCATCCTAGGTTCGGCCGAGGGCATCAGCGACCCGAAGCTGCGCGCAGCGCTGGAGCGCCTGGCGGCGCATGCGCAGAGCAAAGCCTGATACACGACCACGTGGGAGCGGCGATGCGGCGACCCGACTTGCCCCGCGATAGCGTGCGCGGGCCTATCGCGGGTCAAGCCCGCTCCCACGCTCCACCTTCTGGCTGCACTCCATAAAAAAGGCCACCCGAAGGTGGCCTTAATCACTAGAGAGAGTGTTCGAACTTACACGGCCGCAACAGGGCGCATGTACGAGATCGGTGCCGTGCTGGCATCTTCGAAGGTGACCACTTCCCAAGCGTCCGTTTCAGCGATCAGCTTGCGCAGCAGCTGGTTGTTCAGCGCGTGTCCGGACTTGTAGCCCTTGAACTCGCCGATCAGGCTGTTGCCCAGCAGATATAGGTCGCCGATGGCGTCGAGGATCTTGTGCTTGACGAATTCGTCATCGGAACGAAGGCCGTCTTCGTTAAGCACGCCGGTCTCGTCGACCACGATGGCGTTCTCCACGCTGCCGCCCAACGCAAGGTTGTGCTTGCGCAGGTACTCGATGTCACGCATGAAGCCGAACGTGCGGGCACGGCTGACTTCCTTGACGAACGAGGTGCTAGAGAAATCTACGACCGCGCTCTGGGTCTGGCCCTTGAGGACCGGGTGATCGAAGTCGATCTCGAAGCTCACCTTGAACCCGTCGAAAGGCAGGAAAGTGGCGCGCTTGTCGCCCTCTTCCACCGTCACTTCGCGCAGGATGCGGATGAACTTCTTGGCTGCGTCCTGTTCTTCCAGGCCGGCCGATTGGATCAGGAATACGAAGGGTCCGGCGCTGCCATCCATGATCGGCACTTCCGAGGCGGAGAGCTCGACGTAGGCGTTATCGATGCCCAGGCCCGCCATGGCGGAGAGCAGGTGCTCGACCGTATCGACTTTGACGTCACCGTTGACCAATGTCGTGGACATGGTGGTCTCACCGACGTTGGCCGCGCGCGCCGGGATTTCGACCACAGGGTCGAGGTCGGCGCGACGGAAGACGATGCCGGTGTCGACAGGCGCAGGCTTGAGGGTCAGGTAGACCTTCTCCCCGGAGTGCAGGCCGACACCTGTGGCACGGATGGTATTCTTCAGGGTGCGTTGTCTAATCATGGCATTGGCCGCTTCAGCGCAAATTGCGAACAGGTATCAACAAAGGCTGGGGATGATAACAGACCCGGCCTTTGCTGAACACCAATCACCCTAATACCCCTGATAAATTCCATTAATCGGCCTGACGACGCAGGAACGCCGGGATATCCAGGTAGTCCAGATCATCCTGAGGGTTGAGTTTAGCTGCCGCCGCGGCACCCGCGTGGGCCTGGTTGCGCATCACGGTCGGACGCTCCAGGTCACGGTAGTTGACCGCCGACTGCTCCTGGCGAACCGGGGCCGGGTTGGAGGACTCATACACCTGCTGGGCAGTCTGCAGGGTGTTGTCGACCACCTTGACCGGTTTCTCGATACGCGCGCCCAGGCCAGTGGCCACCACGGTCACGTGCAGCTCGTCGCGCATGTCCGGGTCGATCACGGTGCCGACCTTGACCATCGCGTGGTCGGAGGCGAAGGCCTCGATGATGCTACCCACGTCGGAGTACTCGCCCAGCGACAGGTCGGGACCTGCGGTGATGTTCACCAGGATGCCGCGGGCGCCCTGCAGGTTGACGTCCTCGAGCAGCGGGTTGCGGATCGCCGCTTCGGTGGCTTCGCGAGCACGGTTCGGGCCGCTGGCGCAACCGGTACCCATCATCGCCATGCCCATCTCGCCCATCACGGTGCGCACGTCGGCAAAGTCGACGTTGATCATGCCCGGACGCTTGATGATGTCGGAGATACCGCGAACGGCACCGGCCAGCACGTCGTCGGCCTTGGCGAAGGCGGACAGCAGGCTTGCATCCTTGCCAAGGATGGTCAGCAGCTTCTCGTTGGGGATGGTGATCAGCGAGTCGACGCTTTCAGCCAGCATGCGGATGCCTTCGTCGGCGATCTGCATGCGCTTGCGGCCCTCGAACGGGAACGGACGGGTCACCACCGCAACGGTGAGGATGCCCATTTCCTTGGCCACTTCGGCGATGATCGGCGCCGCACCGGTACCGGTACCGCCGCCCATGCCGGTGGTGATGAACACCATGTTGGTGCCCTGCAGCACCTCGGCGATGCGCTCACGGTCTTCCAGAGCGGCCTGACGGCCGACTTCCGGATTGGCACCGGCACCCAGGCCCTTGGTCACACCCGTGCCCAGTTGCAGGATGGTGCGTGCGCCGATGTTTTTCAGCGCCTGAGCATCGGTGTTGGCGCAGATGAATTCCACGCCTTCGATGCTGCTCTTGACCATGTGGTTGACGGCGTTGCCGCCGCCACCGCCAACGCCGATCACCTTGATGACCGGACTTTGCGGGACGTTGTCTACGAGCTCGAACATTTTCCCTCTCCTTACAGTTCTCTAGTTGTCGCGCCTACCACTACTGCTTTGAAACTTAGAAGTTGCTCTGGACCCAACGCTTGAGTCGTTCAAGCACAGGGCCCTTCGGTTCATCGCCATAGCTGTTGTTGCTGCTGTTGCTGTTGCTGATACCGGTCAGGGACGGGTCCTCGGACTGCTTCTGCAGGCCGTAGGTGAGCAGGCCCACACCGGTGGAATAGATCGGGTTGCGCACCACGTCGCTCAGGCCCCGAACGCTGTGCGGCACGCCCAGGCGTACTGGCATGTGGAAGATCTCCTCGGCCAGTTCCACGGCGCCTTCCATCTTCGCGGTGCCGCCGGTGAGGACGATGCCGGCCGGCACCAGGTCCTCGAAGCCGCTGCGACGCAGTTCGGCCTGGATCAGGGTGAACAGCTCGTCGTAACGCGGCTCCACCACTTCGGCCAGGGCCTGGCGCGACAACTCGCGCGGCGGGCGGTCGCCGACGCTCGGCACCTTGATGGTCTCGCCGGCACCGGCCAGCTTGGCCAGGGCGCAGGCGTAGCGGATCTTGATTTCCTCGGCGTACTGCGTGGGGGTGCGCAGGGCCATGGCGATATCGTTGGTGACCTGATCGCCGGCGATCGGGATCACCGCGGTGTGACGGATCGCGCCTTCGGTGAAGATGGCGATGTCGGTGGTGCCGCCGCCGATGTCCACCAGGCACACGCCCAGCTCTTTCTCGTCGTCGGTCAGCACCGAGTAGGCCGAGGCCAGCTGCTCGAGGATGATGTCGTCGATTTCCAGGCCGCAGCGGCGCACGCACTTCTCGATGTTCTGCGCCGCGTTGACCGCGCAGGTGACCACGTGGACCTTGGCTTCCAGGCGCACGCCCGACATACCCAGGGGCTCGCGCACGCCTTCCTGGTTGTCGATCACGTAGTCCTGCGGCAGGGTGTGCAGCACCCGCTGGTCGGCCGGAATGGCCACGGCCTGGGCGGCATCGAGCACGCGCTCGAGGTCGGCGGTGCTGACTTCGCGGTCGCGGATGGCGACGATGCCGTGGGAGTTCAGGCTCCGGATGTGGTTGCCGGCCACGCCGACGAACGCCGAGTGGATGCGGCAGCCGGCCATCAGCTGGGCCTCTTCGACGGCGCGCTGGATCGACTGCACGGTCGATTCGATGTTCACCACCACGCCCTTCTTCAGGCCGCGGGACGGATGGGTGCCGATCCCGACGATCTCCAGGGTGCCGTCCTCGCCGACCTCACCCACCAGCGCCACCACCTTGGAGGTGCCGATGTCCAGCCCGACGATCATTTTGCCGCTATGCGCGTTTGCCATGGTCCTGCCTCTCTCTAATTCTTCGCAACGGCGGGTTGGGCCGTCGTCGGTGCATTCGGTTCCCGCCAACCAACGGCAAGTCCGTTGGAATAACGCAGATCGATGCGGGCGATATTGGTGATCTGGTCTTTAAGCGATTTGTCGTAAATGGCAATGAAACGGCGCATCTTCTCCACCAGATGGTCGCGCCCCAGCAGCAGCTCGACGCCCGCCCCGGCGCTGCCCGCACCGGTGGTCAGGAACCAGCTGCCTCGCTCGCGCAGCTCCAGGCGAGCGATGGAAAAGCCCATGGGGCGCAGCATCTGGCTCAATACCTGATACTGCTGCATGACTTGTTGCTGAGCGCGCTGCGGCCCGAACAGCTGCGGCAGGTGCTCGTAGTTGGCCAGCTCGCGCGGGGTGAAGGCCTGGCCCTGGTTGTTGAGCAAGGCCTCGTCGCCCCAGCGCGCCACCGGCAACTGTTCTTCCAGGCGGATCACCACCTCGTCCGGCCACACCCGGCGCACTTCGGCGTGGGCGATCCAGGGCATCTGCTCCAGCTCCACGCGCATCGCCGCCAGGTCGACGGTGAAGAAGCTCGCCGCCACGTACGGCGCGATCCGCTGCTGCACCGACTGCTGGCTGATGTAGCTGAGGTCGCCCTGCACGTCGATCTTGGTGATCGGCCGGTCGGCGTAGGGCATCAGGCGGACGGCGCCCTCGTAGGCGCCAAAGCCCGCAGCCACCAGCAGCACCGGCCACAGCAGGCGCTTGAGGCCACCGAAGCTTGGCCGAGGCAGGCGCGCCGATACGGGCTCGTCGGCCACCAGTCGGCTGGCGCCACGCGGCACCGGCTTGCTGCGGCCGGTAACGGGTGGTTGCTGACGTATCATCGCGCCTTGCATGGCTGGTTAACCTCGCTTCGCTACGCTGTCGGCCAGGATCGCCAGCACCAGTTGCTGGAAGTCCAGGCCGGCGGCGCGGGCCGCCATGGGCACCAGGCTATGGTCGGTCATGCCCGGTGCGGTGTTGACCTCGAGCAGCCAGAACCGGCCCTGCTCGTCCTGCATCACGTCCAGCCGGCCCCAACCCTCGATGCCAACGGCATCGCAGGCGCGCGCGGTCAGGTCGATCAGTTCCTGTTCCTTGACGCTGTCCAGGCCGCACGGGATGCGGTACTGGGTGTCATTGGCGATGTACTTGGCGTCGTAGTCGTAGAACACGTGCGGGGTGCCCAGCGCGATCGGCGGCAGCACCTGGCCACGCAATACGGCGACGGTGAACTCCGGGCCGTGGATCCATTGCTCGACCAGTACCTGCGAATCGTATTTGGCGGCGTCTTTCCAGGCGGCGACCAGTTCCTGCTCGCTGTTCACCTTGGCCATGCCGATGCTCGAACCTTCATGGGCAGGTTTGACGATCAACGGGAAGCCCAGTTCCGCACTGGCGGCAACACAATCCTGCTCGCTGCCCAGCACCGCGTGACGCGGGGTCGGGATGCCCAGGCTCTGCCACACCTGCTTGGTGCGCAGCTTGTCCATGGCCAGCGCCGAGGCGAGGATGCCGCTGCCGGTGTAAGGGATGCCCAGGCATTCGAGCAGGCCCTGCATGCTGCCGTCCTCACCGCCACGGCCGTGGAGGATGATGAAGGCGCGGTCGATCTTCTCGTTCTGCAAGCGATCCAGCAGGTCGTCACCGACGTCGATGGCGACCACGTCGACTCCGGCGCTGCTCAGCGCCTCGATCACGGCCCTGCCCGACTTGAGCGAGACCTCGCGCTCGGCGCTCTTGCCACCGTACAACACGGCGACGCGGCCGAAGGCCTTGACGTCGAGGGTGGAATGCAGCGTGTCGTAGGCGCTGGTCATTTCGACTTCTCCTGCTTGGCGCCGGCGAACAGCGGGCTTTTCATCAGTTGCGGGGCCAGGCCGCCGACATCACCGGCACCCTGGCAGATCAGGATGTCGCCGGCGCGCAGCAGCGGCTTGACCAGCGGCGCGAGCTCGGCGCCGCGCTCGATGTAGATCGGGTCGAGCTTGCCGCGCTGGCGGATGCTGTGGCACAGCTGGCGGCTGTCGGCACCGGGGATCGGCTCTTCGCCGGCCGGGTAGACCTCCATCAGCAGCAGCACGTTGGCATCGCCCAGCACCTGCACGAAATCGTCGTACAGGTCGCGGGTGCGGCTGTAGCGGTGCGGCTGGTAGACGATCACCAGGCGACGGCTCGGCCAGCCGCCACGCACGGCCTTGATCACCGCGGCGACTTCGGTCGGGTGGTGGCCGTAGTCGTCGACCAGCATCACGCTGCCGCCGTCGACCGGCAACTCGCCGTACACCTGGAAGCGTCGACCGACGCCCTGGAAGCCCGACAGGCCCTGGACGATGGCTTGGTCGCTGATGCCTTCGTCGGTGGCGATGGCGATGGTGGCCAGGGCGTTGAGCACGTTGTGGTTGCCCGGCATGTTCACCGACACTTCCAGCGGCTCGCAGTCACGGCGCAGCACGGTGAAGTGGGTCTGCATGCCTTGCTGGCGCACGTTGATGGCGCGGATATCGGCCTCTTCGCTGAAGCCGTAGGTGACGGTCGGACGCTTGACCTGCGGCAGGATCTCGCGCACCACCGGGTCGTCCAGGCACATCACCGCCAGCCCGTAGAACGGCAGGTTGTGCAGGAACTCGACGAAGGTCTTCTTCAGCTTGTTGAAGTCGCCCTCGTAGGTGGCCATGTGGTCGGCGTCGATGTTGGTGACCACGGCGACCATCGGCTGCAGGTGCAGGAAGCTGGCGTCGCTCTCGTCGGCCTCGGCAATCAGGTAGCGGCTGGTGCCCAGCTGCGCGTTGGTGCCGGCCGCGGTCAGGCGACCGCCGATGACGAAGGTCGGGTCCAGGCCACCGGCGGCGAACACCGAGGCCAGCAGGCTGGTGGTGGTGGTCTTGCCGTGGGTGCCGGCAACGGCAACGCCGTGACGGTAGCGCATCAGCTCGGCGAGCATCTCGGCGCGTGGCACCACGGGAATGCGGCGTTCCAGGGCGGTGGCGACTTCCGGGTTGGCCGGGTTGATCGCGCTCGACACCACCAGCACATCGGCGTTGGCGGCGTTCTCGGCGCGGTGGCCGACGAAGATCTGCGCGCCGAACGACTGCAGGCGCTCGGTCACCGGCGACTCTTTCAGGTCGGAACCGGACACTTCATAGCCCAGGTTCAGCAGCACTTCGGCAATGCCGCACATGCCCACGCCGCCGATACCGACGAAGTGGATGCGACGGATACGGCCCATTTTCGGGTGGGGCATGGCTTTCTGGCTCTCAACCATGGGCCACCTCCAGGCAGATATCGACCACGGTGCTGGTTGCGCCAGGTTTGGCCAGGCGGCGGGCGGTGCCGGCCATGGCGTTGAGTTTCTCGGGTTGCATCAGCACCTCGTTCAGGCGTTCAGCGAGCTGCGCTGCGCCAGTAGTCGCTTGTGGCATCAGGAAGGCGGCGCCTTCGCGAGCCAGGTATTGGGCGTTGTGGGTCTGGTGGTCGTCGATGGCATGGGGCAAGGGCACCAGCATCGAGGGCAGGCCCGCCGCCGCGAGTTCGCTGACGGTCAGGGCGCCGGCCCGGCACACCACCATATCGGCCCAGCCATAGGCATGGGCCATGTCCTTGATGAACGGTTCGACCTGGGCCTCGACACCCGCCTCGTGATAACGCTCGGCGGTGACAGGGGCGTGATTTTTCCCGGCCTGGTGGAACACCTCGGGGCGCAGGTTCGCCGGCACTTCGGACAGGGCCTTAGGCAACAATTTGTTCAATGGTTCCGCACCCAGGCTGCCGCCCATGACCAGCAGGCGCGCACGGCGCTCGGCCAGGGGCGCGCGTGCCGCCTCCATGAACAGCTCAGCACGCACCGGATTGCCGGTGGTGCGCAGCTTGTCGCTGGCGGCGAAGGTGTCCGGGAAGGCTTCGCAGACACGTGCGGCCAACGGCAGCAGCAGGCGATTGGTGGTGCCGGCGCGGGCATTCTGCTCGTGGATCACCAGCGGCACCCCGCACAAGCGGGCGGCAACACCGCCGGGGCCGGTCACATAGCCACCGAAGCCGACCACGCAGACCGGCTTGAGCTCACGCACGATGCGCCGCGCCTGCAGCACGGCCTTGATCAAAGTGAACGGTGCCTTGAGCAGCGACAGCTTGCCCTTGCCACGCAGGCCGGTGACCTGGATCAGGTGCAGCGGCAGGCCGGCCTGGGGTACCAGTTCGTTCTCGATGCCACGCGGGGTGCCCAGCCAGTGCACGCTGTAGCCACGGGCCTGGAACTCGCGGGCGCAGGCCAGGGCCGGGAACACGTGGCCCCCGGTACCGCCGGCCATGATCAGGATGTTCTTGCCGTCAGCGGCCATGACTGGTCTCCTCGGCAAAATCGCTCTCCTTGAATTCGTGTTCCTCGCTGCCCAGATGCGTGCGACTCTCCCACTCGATGCGCAGCAATAGCCCGACGCAGGCGCAGCAGATCACCAGCGAGCTGCCGCCGTAGCTGAGGAACGGCAGGGTCAGGCCCTTGGTCGGCAGCAGGCCGACGTTCACGCCGATGTTGATCAGGAATTGGCCGATCCACAGGAACGACAGGCCAAAGGCCATGTAGGCGGCGAAGAACTGCTTGGCCTTCTCGGCCCACAGGCCGATGTACAGCGCACGCACGGTAATGAAGACGAACAGCGCGATGGTCAGCAGCGAGCCGATCACGCCCAGCTCTTCGGCCAGCACCGAGAACACGAAGTCGGTGTGCGCCTCGGGCAGGTAGAACTGCTTCTGCACACTGTTGCCCAGGCCCACACCCAGCCACTCGCCGCGGCCGAAGGCGATCAGCGCCTGGGTCAGCTGGTAGCCGGAGCCGAACTGGTCGGACCAGGGGTCGGTGAAGGTGATCAGGCGCGCCATGCGGTACGGCTGGGCCTGGACCAGCACCACCACCGAAATGACCGCCAGCACCACCATCAGCGAGAAGCGGAACAACCCTACCCCGCCAAGGAACAGCATGGCCGCCGCGGCGCCCATCATCACCACCGTGGCGCCGAAGTCCGGCTCCATCAGCAGCAGGCCGGCCATCGGCAGTAGCACGATGAACGGCTTGAAGAAGCCCATCCAGCTCTCGCGCACCTCGGTCTGCCGGCGCACCAGGTAGCCAGCGAGGTAGATGACCACGAAGACCTTGGCGATCTCCGACGGCTGCACGTTGAAGAAGCTGAAGCCGATCCAGCGCATCGAACCATTCACTTCACGGCCAATACCCGGTACCAGTACCAGCACCAGCAGGCCGAAGGCACCGATCAGCATGAGGAAGCCCATGCGCTGCCAGGTGGCGATCGGCACCAGCATGGTCATCAACCCGGCGCCCAGGCCGAGGGTGACGTACACCAGGTGGCGGAACATGTGGTACAGCGGGTTGCCCGACTGCACCGCGGCCACTTCCGAGGAGGCCGAAGTAATCATCACCAGGCCCAGGCCCAGCAGCGCCAGGCAACCGGCCAGCAGCGGGAAGTCGAGGTCGATGCCACGGCCGCTGATCAGCGGCGACGGGTACGGTTTGAGGATGCCGAAGATCATGCCAGCCCCTCCGCCGCCTGGGCGAACAGGCGCCCGCGTTCTTCGAAATTCTTGAACATGTCGAGGCTGGCGCAGGCAGGCGACAGCAGTACCGCGTCACCCGGCTGGGCCAGCTCGGCGCAACGCTGCACGGCTTCGTCGAGGCTCTTGACCCGGACTTGCGCCACGGCATCGCCCAAGGTTTCGGCCAGACGCTCGGCGTCACGGCCCAGCAGCACCACGGCACGGCAGTGTTGAGCCACCGGCTCGCGCAGGGCGGCGAAGTCGGCGCCCTTGCCGTCGCCACCGGCGATCAGTACCAGCTTGCCTTCGATATCGGCGCCCAGGCCTTCGATGGCGGCCAGGGCCGCACCGACGTTGGTGGCCTTGGAATCGTCGTACCAGTTCACTCCGTTGCGCTCACGTACCCACTGGCAGCGATGGGCCAGGCCCTTGAATTCACGCAGCGCCTCGAGCATCGGCTCGAATGGCAGGCCGGCGGCATGGCCGAGAGCCAGCGCGGCCAGGGCATTGCTCTGGTTGTGGGCGCCACGGATCTTCAGCTCACGCACCGGCATGAGGGCCTGGAATTCGAAGGCCAGGTACTTCTCGCCCTCGACCTCGCGCAGGCCAAAGGCCTTGAAGTCCGGCGCGTTGAGACCGAAGCTCCAGCTCGGCCGGCCTTCGACCGGCAATGGACGGCTCAGGGCATCCTGGCGGTTCACCACCACCTGGCGGGCGCCGCGGAAGATCCGGTGCTTGGCCAGGTGATAGGCCGGCAGGCCGCTGTAGCGGTCCATGTGGTCTTCGCTGATGTTCAGCACGGTGGCCACTTCGGCGTTGAGCTGGTCGGTGGTCTCCAGCTGGAAGCTCGACAGCTCCAGCACGTACAGCTCGACATCGTCGGCCAGCAGGTCGAGGGCCGGGGTGCCAAGGTTGCCGCCGACTGCCACACGTTTGCCTGCCTTGGCGACCATCTCGCCGACCAGGGTGGTCACGGTGCTCTTGGCGTTGGAGCCGCTGATGGCGATGATCGGCGCCTTGGCGTGGCGGGCGAACAGCTCGATGTCGCCGGACAGCTTCACGCCGCGCGCGGCAGCCTGCTGCAGGGCAGGCGTGGCCAGGGCCAGGCCGGGGCTCACGTACAGCTCGTTGGCCCGGCACAGGAAATCCACGTCCAGCTCGCCACAGCGCACTTCCACCTGCGGGTACTCACGGCGCAGGGTGTCCAGTTCCGGCGGTTGCTCGCGGGTGTCGGCGACCGCAAAGGCAATGCCCCGGTTCGCCAGGAAGCGAACCAGGGACATGCCGCTCTTGCCGAGGCCGACAACGATGCGGAATTGGTCGGAAGCGATCAGTGACACGCTCGGTTACCTCAGTTTCAGGGTGGCAAGGCCAATCAGCACCAGAATCACGGTGATGATCCAGAAGCGGACGATCACCCGTGGCTCGGGCCAACCCTTGAGTTCAAAGTGGTGATGGATCGGCGCCATGCGGAACACGCGCTTGCCGGTGAGCTTGAACGAAGCCACCTGGATGACCACCGACAGGGTTTCCATCACGAACACGCCGCCCATGATGAACAGGACGATCTCCTGGCGGACGATCACCGCGATGGTCCCCAGGGCCGCGCCCAGCGCCAGTGCGCCGACGTCGCCCATGAACACCTGGGCCGGGTAGGTGTTGAACCACAGGAAGCCCAGGCCGGCGCCGATCAGCGCGCCGCAGAACACGATCAGCTCGCCCGCGCCAGGCACGTACGGGATCAGCAGGTATTCGGCGAACTTCACGTTGCCCGACAGGTAGCAGAAGATGCCCAGGGCACCGCCGACCATCACCGTCGGCATGATCGCCAGGCCATCGAGGCCGTCGGTCAGGTTGACCGCGTTGCTCGAGCCGACGATGACGAAATAGGTCAGCACGATGAACCCGGCGCCCAGCGGAATCGCCAGGTCCTTGAGCATCGGAATGATCAGCGTGGTCTCGACGCTGGTCGGCGCGGTCTTGTACAGGAAGATCGCCGCGGCCAGGCCGAACACCGACTGCCAGAAATATTTCCAGCGGCTTGGCAGGCCGCGGGAGTTCTTCTCGATCACCTTGCGGTAGTCATCGACCCAGCCGATGGCGCCGAACGCCAGGGTGACGATCAAGACAACCCATACGTAGCGATTGGTCAGGTCGGCCCACAGCAGGGTGCTGATGGCGATGGCGGACAGGATCAGCGCGCCGCCCATGGTCGGGGTGCCGGATTTGGACAGGTGCGATTGCGGGCCGTCGTTGCGCACGGCCTGACCGATCTGGCGGATCTGCAGGGTACGGATCATCCACGGGCCCAACCACAGGGCCAGTGACAACGCGGTCAGCACACCCAGGATCCCGCGCAGGGTCAGGTACTGGAAGACCGCGAAGCCCTTGTGGAACTGTTGCAGATACTCAGCCAACAGCAGCAGCATTAATGTTTCTCCCCGCTGGCACCACACAGTGCGGCCACGACGTTTTCCATCGCAGCGCTGCGCGAGCCCTTGATCAAGATAGTGGTGTCGCTGGCATTCTCGGTGCCAACGGCAGCGATAAGCTCAGCTTGAGTGGCGAAATGGCGGGCATTGGCGCCGAACGCCTTGACCGCATGAGCCATGTTGGCACCCACCGCGTACAGCGCGTCGACCTTGCCGCGTGCGTAGTCACCCACCTGGCGGTGACCTTCCTCGGCCCATTGCCCCAGTTCGCCGATATCCCCGAGCACCAGGACGGTGCGTCCGGAAAAGCCGGCGAGTATATCAATGGCGGCGCACATCGAGGTGGGATTTGCGTTGTAGCTGTCGTCGATGACCCGCACGCCGTTCGGCGCGATCTGCGCCACGGTGCGGCCCTTGACCGGTTGCACGGCGTTCAGACCGGCGGCGATGCCGCTCAGGCTCAGACCGACGGCATGGGCGGCGGCCGCAGCGGCCAGGGCGTTGCTGACGTTGTGGGTGCCGAGCAGGTTCAACTGCACCGGGACGCTGCCAGTCGGGCCGTGCAGGGTGAACGACGGGCAGCCACGAGCGTCGCGCCCGATATCACTGGCGTGGAAGTCCGCCTGCGGATTGTCCAGGGCGAAACTGAAGATGCGGTGAGCGCCTGCCCGCTTGCGCCAGATCTCGAACGCCTTGTCGGCCAGGTTGAGGATGGCCGTGCCGCCCTCGCCCAGGCCTTCGAGGATTTCGCCCTTGGCCTCGACGATCTTCTCCGGGCCACCGAACTCACCGACATGGGCGGTACCGGCGTTATTGATGATGACCACTTGCGGCTGGGTCAGGCCAACGGTGTAGCGAATCTCGCCAATGCGCGAGGCGCCCAGCTCGATCACCGCGGCGCTGTGCTCCGGAGCGATCTCCAGCAGGGTCAAAGGTGCGCCGAGGTCGTTGTTCAGGTTGCCACGGGTGGCATGCACCGGCCCGCGGGTGCGCAGGATCGCGGCGAGCATTTCCTTGACCGTGGTCTTGCCGCTGGAGCCGGTGATGGCCACCACCGGCTTGTCGAAGGCGGCACGGTTCAGGGCGCCGAGCTGGCCAAGGGCGATACGGCAATCGGCGACCAGCAGCTGTGGCAGGTCGACATCGCTGACTTCACGCTCGACCAGCGCGGCGACGGCGCCTTTGGCTTTCACGTCGGCCAGATAGTCGTGGCCATCGAAGCGCGGCCCGGTCAGGGCGACGAACAGCTGGCCGGCACCGACGGTGCGGCTGTCGATGCTCACTCCGCTGAAGCTGGCGTCGGCCCCTGCCAGGCGTGCACCCAGGGCACCGGTCAGCTGGCTGAGAATCATCGGCTTAAGCATGTGGCGCCTCCCAGGCTGCAAGTGCCTTGTCGGCTTCGACCAGGTCGGAGAAGTCATGGCGCTTGCCGTTGATCTCCTGGTAGTCCTCGTGACCCTTGCCTGCCAAGACGATCACGTCGTCGGCCCTGGCACTGGCGATCAGTTGGGCAATGGCCGTGCCACGGCCGGCGACGAACGCGACGGCCGCAGGCTTGGCGAAACCGGGGCGAATATCGGCAAAGATCCGCAGGGGGTCTTCGCTACGCGGGTTGTCGTCGGTGACCAGCACACGGTCGGCCAGGCGCTCGGCCACTTCGGCCATCAGCGGACGCTTGCCGGCGTCACGATCGCCACCACAGCCGAATAGGCACAGCAGCTTGCCGTGAGCGTGCGGACGCAAGGCTTCGAGTACTTTCTCCAGAGCATCCGGAGTGTGGGCGTAATCGACCACCACCAACGGCTTGTCACCGCCACCCAGGCGCTGCATGCGACCGACCGGCCCGTGCAGTTGCGGGGTGACCTTGAGAATTTCATCCAGCGGGTAATCCAGCGCCATCAGCGTGGCTACCGCCGCCAGCATGTTGCTCAGATTGAAACGCCCCAGCAGGCGGCTGCGCAGGACATGCTCGCCCTGTGGGGTGACGATCACGGCGCGCACGCCATCATCGTTGAAGGCAGACTCTTTGCAGAACAGCGTCGCCGCCGAATCCTGCAGGCTGTAGCTGATCAGGCGCGATGTGGCTGGAGCGTCTGCCAGGCGACGCCCAAAGTCATCGTCCAGGTTGACCACCCGGGCGCGCAGGCTTGGCCAGGCGAACAGCTTGGCCTTGGCGGCCTCGTAGGCCTCCATGCTGCCGTGGTAGTCCAGGTGGTCGCGGGACAGGTTGGTCATCACCGCGATATCGAAGTCCAGCGCGGCCACCCGACCCTGTTCGAGGGCATGGGAGGAAACCTCCATGGCCACGGCCTTGGCGCCGCCCTTTTTCAGGTCGTTCAAGGTCGATTGCACAGCAATCGGGTCCGGCGTGGTCAGGCGACCACTCTGCAGCTCGCCATAGAAGCCAGTGCCAAGCGTGCCGATCAGGCCACAACGCCGGCCAAGGGCATCAAGCGCCTGGCCCAGCAGCTGGGTCACGCTGGTCTTGCCGTTGGTACCGGTCACGCCGACCAGGTCGAGCTGACGGCTCGGTTCGCCATAGAAGCGCCCGGCGATCTGCGACAACTGGCCGATCAGGCCCTTGACCGGAATCAGCGGCGCATCGGTGAGCGGCAGCACGCTGGCACCCTGCTCTTCATAGGCCACCGCGGCGGCGCCACGGGCCAAGGCATCGGCGATATGCGCGCGACCATCGACCTTGGCCCCCGGCACGGCCAGGAACAGGTCGCCCGGACGCACGGCGCGGCTGTCCAGGGTCAGCTCGCGGATCAACGGATCGCGGCTGGCATGGGCAAACAGTTTGCTCAATGGCATCGTCATCAACCTCGCCCTCCCTTGGCGGGTACTGCGCTGGCTTGCTGCGTCGAGGGCGGCAGGTTGTCCGGCGGTACATTCATCAGGCGCAGGGTGCCCGACATCACTTTGCTGAATACGGGGGCCGAGACCAGGCCGCCGAAGTAGCCGCCCTTGCTCGGCTCGTCGATGACCACGACGATGGCGTAGCGCGGGTCGCTCATCGGGCCGAAGCCAGCGAACAGCGAGCGATAGGCGTTCTCGGTGTAGCCCTTGGAGCCGACGGTGGCCTTGCGCGCGGTACCCGACTTGCCCCCCACGTGGTAGAACGGCACCTGGGCGCGGAATACCCCGCGCGGCGCCTCGATCACCTGCTGCAGCATGGCCTGCACGGTTTCGGCGGTTTCCTTGGGGATCGCCTGCACGGCTTCCGGCGCCTTGTCGACCTTGAGGATCGACAGCGGCACCATCTTGCCGTCGTTGGCCAGCGCGGCGTAGGCATGCACCAGTTGCAGGGCGGTCACCGACACGCCGTAACCGTACGACAGGGTCGCGGTCTCGGCCTTGCGCCACTCGCGGTGGTTGGGCAGGTTGCCGACGCGCTCGCCCGGGAAACCGAGGCCGGTGTACTGGCCCAGACCGACCTGGGACATCACCCGGTAGATGGCCTCGCCACCGATATCGAAGGCGATCTTGCTCATGCCGACGTTGGACGAGTTGATCAGGATGCCGGTCAGGTCGAGGATCGGGCCCTCGCTCCTGGACACGTCCTTGATGGTGTAGCGACCAATTTGCAGGCTGCCCGGATACACCTCGACCTTGTCGGTGGGTTTCCAGCGGCCGCTCTGCAGCGCCGCGCTCATGGAGATCGGCTTGACCGTCGAGCCCGGCTCGAAGACGTCGATGATCGCCCGGTTGCGCATGGCCGCCGGGAACATGCTGCGGCGGTTGTTGGGGTTGTAGGTCGGCTGGTTGACCATGGCCAGGACCTCGCCGGTCTTGACGTCCATGATCACCAGGCTGCCGGCCTTGGCTTCCTGTTCGGCGATGGCGTTGCGCAGTTCGCGGGTGGCCAGGTATTGCAGGCGCAGGTCTATCGACAACGCCAAGGTCTTGCCGGCCTTGGCGTTCTTGGTTACCTGGATGTCCTTGATCAGCCGGCCGCGCCGGTCCTTGATCACCTGCCGCTTGCCGGGCACTCCGGCGAGCCATTCGTCATAGGCCAGCTCGACGCCTTCACGACCATGGTCGTCCAGGTCGGTGAAGCCGACCATGTGCGCGGTGACATCGCCGGCCGGATAGAAGCGGCGGAACTCTTCCAGGCCGTAGACGCCCGGCACCTTCAGGTCGAGCACGTGCTGGCCCTGCTCCGGGGTCAGGCCGCGGACCAGGTAGATGAATTCCTTGCTGGCCTGCTGGGTGAGGCGCTCGGTCAGCTGCTGCGGGTTCTGCCCGAGCGCGGCGGCCAGCTGCGGCCAGCGTTCCTTGGCTGCCTGCATCTCCTTGGGGTTAGCCCACAGGGTGGTGACCGGGGTACTGACGGCCAGCGGCTCGCCATTGCGATCGGTGATCAGGCCACGGTGCGCGGGAATGGGGATATGACGCAGGCTGCGGGCATCGCCCTGGCCCTTGAGGAAGTCACGGTCGACCACCTGCAGGTCGATGATGCGCCAGCAGATGGCACCGACCATCAGCGCCAGCAAGCCGATCACCACCCTGAACCGCCAGGGGTAGAGTGCGCCCTCGAGCTTCATCATGGCGCCACCATCCGCACTTCGTCAGCGGCGGGCACGCGCATCTTGAGCTGCTCGGAGGCCAGGCTCTCGATACGGCTGGACGCGGTCCAGGTGCTTTGCTCGAGGATCAGCCGACCCCACTCGGCCTGGGCCTTGTCGCGCTCGCTCAGCTCACCGTACAGGGTGTTGAGCAGCTGGCGGTTCCAGTGGGCGCTGTAGGAGACGGCAATGGCCGAAATCAGGACGGCGACGAACAGCAGAAGCATCAGGAAGCTTCCGCCTGGCAAAGGTTTGGCAAACAGCCGGCTCACCGCAACTTCTCCGCCACCCGCATCACGGCGCTGCGCGATCGCGGGTTGGCCTTGAGCTCGGCTTCGGAGGCGAACTGCGCCTTGCCGATGAGCTTGATCTTCGGCTCGAAGGTCTTGTGCTGTACCGGCAGGTTGCGCGGCAGGTTGTCCTGCTCGCCCTTGGCCAGCTTGCGCATGAACAGCTTGACGATGCGATCCTCGAGGGAATGGAAGCTGATCACCGCCAGGCGGCCACCGACCTCCAGCGCGTCGATCGCGGCTTCGAGGCCGGTCTCCAGGTCGCCCAGTTCGTTGTTGACGTGGATGCGCAGCCCCTGGAAGGCACGGGTGGCCGGGTTCTTGCCCTTCTCCCAGGCCGGGTTGGCGACCTTGAGCACCTCGGCCAGATCGCCGGTGCGGGTGAACGGCTGCTGCTCGCGGCGCAGCACCACGGCACGGGCCATGCGCTTGGCGAAGCGCTCCTCGCCGTATTCCTTGAACACGCGGGCGATTTCTTCCTCTGGCGCGGTGGCGATGAACTCGGCGGCGCTGACGCCCTGGTCCGGGTTCATGCGCATGTCCAGCGGGCCGTCGTTGAGGAAGCTGAAGCCGCGCTCGGGGTCATCGAGCTGCGGCGAAGACACGCCCAGGTCGAGCAGGATGCCGCCGACCTTGCCGTCCAGTCCGCGCTCGGCCACCTCGGCGCCCAGCTCGGCAAAGCTGCGCTGCACAATGACAAAGCGGCCGTCTTCGGCCGCCAGCGCTTGCCCGGTGGCAATCGCCTGTGGATCCTTGTCGAACCCCAGCAGCCGCCCTTGCGGCCCGAGCTTGCTGAGGATCAGGCGGCTGTGGCCGCCGCGCCCGAAGGTGCCGTCCAGATAGCAACCGTCGGCGCGCAGGGCCAAGGCCTCGACGGCTTCGTCGAGGAGGACGGTGATGTGGTTGAAGCCGCTATCTATGGTCACAGGATCAGGTCACGCAAATCATCGGGCATGGCGCCCGGTTGTTGAATAGCTGCAAGGTCGGCTGCCGAAACCGCGTTCCAGGCATCCTCATCCCACAGCTGGAATTTGTTCAGCTGCCCCACCAGCATCGCCTTCTTGTCCAGCTTGGCGTACTCACGCAGGCGCGGCGGCACCAGGAAACGCCCGCTGCCATCGAGCTCCAGGTCAACCGCGTTACCGATCAGCAAACGCTGCAGGCGACGGTTTTCCTCACGCAACGACGGCAAGGCGCGCAACTTGGCTTCTATCTGTTCCCACTCATCGAGGGGATAAACACACAAGCAGGGGTCAACGGCGTCGATGGTCACGATCAGTTGACCATTGCAACGCGAATCGAGCTCGTCACGGTACCGGCTCGGCATGGCGAGACGGCCCTTGGCATCGAGGCTGACGGCGTTGGCTCCGCGGAACACGGCTGCGATTCCCCACAATGTTAGCTTTTTTGTGTCAGAAAACCCACTTCATCCCACTTTCTGCCACTTGCGCACACTATAGGAATCCGCCCGCCACACCGTCAAGGCACGTTCATAAGGAAATCCCTTACAGGACGGCGATTTAGCTCAACAAAGGAAGGTGGAAGGATTGCCGGAGAAGAAAACTGACGGGAAAAATCAAACACACTCAAGCGGATAGAGTGCGAAGTTAAAGTGATTTATTAAGAGTAAGAATTTTTCGGTATTACCAGGACGCTTCTGCTATCGATTCAAGCAGGGAGGGAAGAGGTGGAGAGTCGATCTGTAAGCCGGGTTTTGTCGAGGACAGTCATTCCTCTACGACGGCCATCACTGGACGCCTCTAGCAACCTACCCGGTTCCGACGCGGGCCACGCCGTATGGAACCCTATTTGGTCTTGCTCCGAGTGGGGTTTACCTAGCCACGGACTGTTGCCAGCCGTGCGGTGCGCTCTTACCGCACCTTTTCACCCTTACCGGCACCGAAGTGCTTAGGCGGTTGTTTTCTGTGGCACTTTCCGTAGGCTCGCGCCTCCCAGGCGTTACCTGGCACTCTGCCCTATGGAGCCCGGACTTTCCTCCCCCGCCTCTTGCGGAACAAAAGACGGCAGCGACTGTCCGATCGACTCTCCGCCGCCAAGGTTACCGGTAGGCGCGCCCAAGAACAAGCGATGTGACAAATAATACCATTACGCCATTAATGGGATTTCTGTTTCTCCAGCGCCAACTGGTAGAGCAGGTTCTTGCGTACTCCGGTAATCTCGGCCGCCAATGCCGCGGCCTTCTTCAACGGCAGCTCGGCCAGCAGCAGGTCGAGCACGCGCTGGGCCTCGGCGCTGATCGCCTGCTCGCCCTCCGGCGCGCTCCAGCCAGCCACCAGTACCACGCACTCGCCACGCTGCTGGTTGCTGTCGTCCTGCACGAACGCGCGCAGCTCGGCCAGGGGCAGCCCCTTCAGGGTCTCGAAGGTCTTGGTGATCTCGCGGGCCAACAACGCCGGACGCTCGCCACCGAACACCGCCTCCATGTCTTGCAGGCATTCGAGGATGCGATGCGGCGCCTCATAGAAGATCAGCGTGCGCGGCTCTTCCCTGACCTGCTCCAGGCGCGCCTTGCGCCCGGCGGCCTTGGCCGGCAGGAACCCCTCGAAGATGAAGCGGTCCGACGGCAGCCCCGCCGCCGACAGCGCGGCGATCAGCGCGCAGGCGCCGGGCACCGGCACCACCTGCACCCCGGCGGCACGCGCCTGGCGCACCAGGTGATAGCCCGGGTCGGAAATCAGCGGGGTGCCGGCATCGGACACCAGCGCCACATCGTCGCCGGCCAGCAGGCGGGTGATGAAACGCCCGCCTTCGTCGCGTTCGTTGTGCTCATGACAGGCCGCCAGCGGCGTGTCGATGCCGAAGTGCTGCAGCAGGCGCACCGAGTGACGGGTGTCCTCGGCGGCGATCAGGCTCACGTCGGCCAGCACCTTCAGCGCCCGGGCGCTCATGTCGTCGAGGTTGCCGATGGGCGTGGCGACGACGTAAAGCTTGCCCAACGTGGATTTCGAAACCCCTGCAACATCAGTCACTGCGCACACCTGCTTTCCGGATCAAAGGTCGTCATTGTAGCCCGAGCGCCGGTAACAGGGCGCAAAGAACTTCACCCCCGGCACACCCCGCGGCCACCTATAGTGAAGGATCAGTGTCGACGAGATCGCGCCCCGCCCCCCGCTTGGGTACAATTGCCGGCCAACTTGATCGAGTAACAGGACCTTTACATGATCGCTTGTCTGCGGCTGCTCACAGCCCTCTGCCTCGCTGCCCTGCTGGCAGCCTGCGCCAGCTCGCCCTCATCCAGCCTGGGCGAACTGCCGCGCACCCCGGACGCCAGCATCGAGCAACTGCTCGAGAAGGCGGCCTCCAGCAAGTCCGCCGAGGACGCGGCCCTGCTGCGCCTGAGCGCCGCGGACCTGGCATACAAGCAGAAGGACTTCCCGCGCGCGGCCCGGATCCTCGAGCAGGTCCAGCTGGAACCGCTCAAGCCCGCCCAGCAGGTGTTCGCCTCGACCCTGGCCGCGGAACTGGCCATGAGCCGCAACCAGCCCAAGGCCGCCCTGACCGCCCTCGGCCACCCGAGCCTGCAGCGCGTCGGCGAACTGCCGGCCGAGCAGCAGGTTCGCACCTACAGCGTCCACGCCGCCGCCCTCGAAGCCGATGGCCAGGCCCTGGCCGCCGCCCAGCAGCGCGTGCTGCTGGCGCCGTTGCTCAGCGAGCAGGCCGCCGCCGCCAACAACAACGCGACCTGGGCCCTGGTCGCCTCGCTGCCCGCAGAGCAACTGCAGCAGCCCGCCGCCAACGAGACCCTGGCCGGCTGGACCAGCCTGGCCCTCGCCGTGAAGCGCGCCGGCACCCTGGAACAGCAACAGGCCGCCATCGACAGCTGGCGCCAGCAACACCCCGAGCACCCGGCGGCCAGGCAACTGCCGACCGCCCTGGTCAAGCTCAAGGAGCTGGCCAGCCAGCCGCTGACCAAGATCGCCCTGCTGCTGCCCCAGGAAGGCCCGCTGGCCGGCGTCGCCCGCGCCCTGCGCGACGGCTTCATGGCCGCCCACTTCCAGGCCCAGCAAGGTGGCCAGCCGGCCCCGGCGGTGCAGGTGTTCGACAGCTCGCGCATCACCTCGCTCGATGACTTCTACCGCCAGGCCCAGGCCGCCGGTGTGCAACTGGTGGTCGGCCCGCTGGAAAAACCGCTGGTCAAGAAGCTCGCCGCCTACCCGCAACTGCCCATCACCACCCTGGCCCTGAACTACGCTGACGCAGGCCAGAAAGCCCCGCCGCAACTGTTCCAGTTCGGTCTGGCCGCCGAGGACGAAGCCCGCGAAGTCGCCCGCCGCGCCCGCGCCGACGGCATGGTTCGCGCCGTGGCCCTGGTGCCGAGCGGTGAATGGGGCGACCGCGTGCTCGCCGCCTTCCGTCAGGACTGGGAAGGCAATGGCGGCACCCTGATCAGTGCCCAACGCATTGCCCAGCCAGTCGCCCTCGCCCAGCAGATCGCCGACCTGTTCCAGCTGCGCCAGAGCGAAGGCCGCGCCAAGAGCCTGCAGAGCACCGTCGGCGGTAACATCGCCGCCCAGCCTTCGCGCCGCCAGGACATCGATTTCATCTTCCTCGCCTCGACGCCGCAGCAGGCCCAGCAGATCAAGCCGACGCTGAACTTCCAGTACGCCGGCGACGTGCCGGTCTACGCCACCTCCAACCTGTACAGCGCCAGCGGCGACGTCAACCAGTACAACGACATGAACGGCATCCGCTTCTGCGAAACGCCGTGGCTGCTGGACACCAGCAACAGCCTGCGCCAGCAGGTCGTGCAGCAGTGGCCGCAGGCCGCCGGCAGCCTCGGCCGCCTGTACGCCATGGGCGTCGACGCCTACAGCCTGGCGCCGCGCCTGGGCCAGCTCAAGGCACTGCCGGACAACCGCGTCGAAGGCCTGTCGGGCAGCCTGAGCATGAATGCCAACCAGCGCGTCGAACGCCAGCTGCCGTGGGCCGAGTTCGCCGGCGGTCAGGTCAAGCGCCTGCCGGACACGCCGCGCTGATGCCTGGCGCATCGCCCAGCCATGCCGGCCAGGCCGCCGAGGACCATGCCCTTGACTACCTTCAAGGGCAAGGCCTGCGGCTGCTGGCGCGCAACTGGCGATGCAAGCGGGGCGAGCTCGATCTGGTCATGCTCGATGCCGATACAGTAGTATTCGTCGAAGTCCGCTACCGGTTGCATGCGGAGTTCGGCGGAGCGCTCGCCAGTATCGATGGGCGCAAGCAGCAGCGACTGGCGCTGGCCGCCAACCTCTTCCTGCAGCAAACGCCCCACTGGGCCACCCACCCCTGCCGTTTCGACGTAGTCGCCCTGCAGGGCCAGGGGCATGCGGGGCAACCGCTTCATTGGCTGAAAAACGCCTTCGAATGCTGAACCCAATTCGATTTTCTAGCTCTATGTTTCGCGGGCTGGTCACTGTTGCGCGTAGCAAAGGCCACCGCCCCTCTTAAGGTCACCCAGATGGACATGCAATCCCGAATCCGCCGACTGTTCCAGAACAGCATCGACACCAAGCAACAGGCAATGGACATCCTGGCACCCTACATCGAGCAGGCCAGCCTGGTCATGGTCAACACCCTGCTCAACGACGGCAAGATGCTCGCCTGCGGCAACGGCGGCTCGGCCGGTGATGC
Source organism: Mitsuaria sp. RG (assembly GCF_028369275.1). Classification (NCBI taxonomy): domain Bacteria; kingdom Pseudomonadati; phylum Pseudomonadota; class Betaproteobacteria; order Burkholderiales; family Sphaerotilaceae; genus Roseateles; species Mitsuaria sp. RG. The sequence goes on along the minus strand of NZ_JAQMYQ010000020.1, from coordinate 27,913 downwards.
CCAGCATTTCTCTTCGGAGCTGCTCAACCGCTTCGAGCGCGAGCGCCCGAGCCTGCCGGCCATCGCCCTGACCACCGACAGCTCCACGCTCACCTCGATCGCCAACGACTACAGCTACAACGAAATCTTCTCCAAGCAGATCCGCGCCCTGGGCCAGCCCGGCGACGTTCTGCTGGCGATCTCCACCAGCGGCAACTCGGCCAACGTGATCCAGGCGATCCAGGCCGCCCATGACCGCGAAATGATCGTCGTTGCCCTGACCGGGCGCGACGGCGGCGGCATGGCCTCGCTGCTGCTGCCCGAGGACGTGGAAATCCGCGTACCCTCGACCGTGACCGCACGCATCCAGGAAGTCCACCTGCTGGCGATCCACTGTCTGTGCGACCTGATCGACAGCCAACTGTTCGGGAGTGAAGAATGATCTCCAAGCGTCTCGGCCTGATGGCCCTAACCCTGTGCCTGGGTGTCTCCGGCTGCAGTTCCGTGCTGACCTCGACCCGCAACTCGCCGATCGAGGACGACCGCGGCACCCGCACCATCGGCAGCAAGATCGACGATTCGCTGATCGAGACCAAGGTCTCGGTCAACATCGCCAAGGCCAACCCTGAGCTGGACAAGGGCTCGCACATCGTCGTCAGCAGCTACAACGGCGTGGTGCTGCTCGCCGGCCAGACCCCGCGCGCCGACCTCAAGTCCCTCGCCGAGCAGACCGCCGGCCAGGTGCAGCGGGTCAAGAAGGTGCATAACGAGCTGCAAGTGATTCAGCCCTCTTCGATCCTGGCGCGCAACAACGACGCCTGGCTGACCACCAAGATCAAGACCCAGATGCTGACCGACGAAAGCGTTCCCAGCTCGCGCATCAAGGTGATCACCGAGAACGGTATTGTCTACCTGCTCGGCCTGGTCCGGCAGCAGGAGGCCAACGCCGCCACCAACGTGGTGCAGGGCGTGTCGGGCGTGCAGAAGATCGTCAAGTTGTTCGAATACATCGACTGACAACCCTTCGGCGAGCGTCATGACGCTCGCCTTTTCCCTCTGATCCAGGAAGTACCCCATGAAAAAGCTGCTGCTGCCCGCCCTGCTGATCGGCGCCTTCGCCACCCTGGCCGGCTGCTCCACCCCGAGCGTGATCACCCTCAACGATGGTCGCGAACTGCAGACTACCGACACTCCGCACTTCGACCGCAACTCCGGCTTCTACGAGTTCAAGCAACTGGACGGCAAGCCGACCCGCATCAACAAGGACCAGGTGCAGAGCATCAAGGACCTGTAATTGCGAAATGGCGGTTCAGCCAGGCCAAGCAAAACGCCCGATGCACAGCATCGGGCGTTTTGTTTTTCAGGGCCTCAGAACGCCCAGTCCAGGGTCAGGCCGACCCCGTGGCTCTTGTCGCGGCTACCCAGCAGTCCGTTGTAATCGAGGTTGACCCGGGCCTGACGCCCCAGGCTGATCCCCGCCCGTGCGCCGACCACCGCCGCATCACGGTCCAGTGACAGCGCCTGGACCTTGTAGGTATCGCCCTGACCGGCAAAGGCCAGGTGCTGGTCGGCCCCGGTGGAGCTCAGGTTGTGCTGCCAGCCCAGGGTGGCGGAAAGCTCAACCGCTTGACCACTGTTCAATTGCAGTTGCTTGCCGGCGCGCATGCCCAGGGTCGAGAGCCAGGCATCGCGGTTATCCTGCCCACCCTTGAGCGCGGCAGCGCCACCATGCTCCTTGAAGCTGTCGCTGGCGATATGTACATAGGCCAGGTTGGCGAACGGCTCCAGGGCCATGCCCGGCACCGCGACCTTCCAGGCGGCCTCGCCGAACACCTGGGTGCTCTGCGCATCGCGCTTGCTCTTCTGGCGATCACTGACCTCGTTGTACTGCAGCTCGCGCTTGGTCTCGATGCGGTGCCAGCTGTGGCTGCCGCCCAGGCTCAGGCGCACCTGCTCCAGTTCCTTGCCGGCATAGGCACCCAGGTGGTAGCTGTCGACGCTGGCCGAGGAATGACGACCATCGCCCATGCTCAGCGAGCTGTCGCTGTAGCCGGTGAAGACGCCGACGCGGGTGTCCTCGCTCATCTGTCCATCAACCCCCAGCAGCATGCCGCCAATCGAACTGCTGTAGCGCGCATGCCCGGAATCACCGTCGGCCTTGCCCCAGGCTCCCAGGGCTTTGACCCACAGGCCGTTGCCCTGACCGTCCAAGGCCGGAGCGGCGGCGACACCCTGCTGGCGAGTACGCTCGCCCACGGCGTCGCGCAATTGGCGACTGTCGTTGAGCAGCAGGTTGCCCACCGCCGGGTGGATTTCACCGGACAGCTGATCGAACGCCTGCCGGGCGCTGCCGGCATCAGCCGACAACAGCAGGCTCTCATAGACCAGGTTGCCCGCGCCGAGCCGATCGGCGGCCGCGGCCACCGAACGCTGGTTGGCGGTCAAGCCGACACTGGCGAAGCTGGCGCTACGTTGCACCGCCAGCTGCACCCCGGTGCCGGTATAGGCCAAGCCACCACCGAGGAACAGCAGGTTGGACTGCACAGCGGCAAAACCGCCCTGCACGCCGCCTGCGGCCTGCAGGATGTCGAACTGACGCCCCACCAGGCTGGTTGCCTGCCGGGACTGCAGCGAAACCCCGGGGTTCTGCAGATCCAGGGCCAGGTTCGCACCGTTTACCGAAACCGTGCCATCGCTGACCAGGCGGTCGCTGCCAGTAGCATCAACCTCCACGGCATAGGTCGAGCCCGGCTGGAAGGTCACGTCGGAGCCCACGCGTAGGGTGCCGATGGAATTGCCTGGCGCCACCACGCCGCCACTGTTGACCACCAGCGCACCGATCCGGCCGTTGCCGCCCAGCACGCCGCCGTCATTGACCGTCACCGTCGATTGCAGCGAGCCATTGACCGCCAGCCGCCCCTGGTTTACCAGGGTTGGGCCGCCGTAGGTGTTGTTACCGCTGAGTACCAGGGTGCCGATGCCCTGCTTGGTCAGGCCGCCATGGCCAGCGATATCGTTACTCCAAAGGTCCCACCCGCAATCAGGGCTGTTACAGAGCCGCTTGGTCGGCCTGCCGTCATCCACCACAGCGCCGACACCCGGCAGATCGACCACGAACTGGCTCGGGCCGTAGCCGCCGGCGATACGGAACTCCTCGGGAATGTCCTGTTCGGTGACCAACATCCCCGGGCCACGGATACCCTTGTCCAGGTTGATCATGCCCCAACCGTACAAGGCATCGATGCCGGGCGCGCCCATGTCGGTGGCGGTGGTGCGCAGCACACTGGCGATCTGTGCGCCGCTCATGTAGGGGAAGCGCTCCATCAGCACCGCCGCCGCGCCAGCGGCATGGGGCGCGGCCATGGACGTGCCGTTCTTGTTGGCGTAGCCCTGGGTCAGGTCTGCCAGGCTGGTGCCGCCGATCACCGCGCTGTAGATCCGGGTACCGGGAGCCGATACGCAGAAGCTTGCGGTATAGCCGCAACGGGAAGAGAACGTACTGACCAGGTAGGGGTTGGCGCTACTGGTGTCTGGGTTCTGTTGCAACGCCGCCACGGTCAGCCAGTTGGGCGCGATCTCCGGGACGAAGTAGCCCAGCCCGGCAATCGCATCCGGGTTGTTCAGGTTGTAGTCGTTGCCGGCGGCGAAGATCGTCAGCACTCCGCTGCGGGCGGCGGCGATGGCCCCGTCGTAGGCGCCGCCGGGCAAGGTGCCCAGCAGCGGCTGGATCTGCGCGAACTGTGCCCGGGCATCGTCCACGGTGAAATGCGGGAAGTCCGGATTGCGCCCGCCCTTGGCGAAGCGATCGGTGATGCCGATGCCCCAGCTGTTGTTGATGATCCGCGCGCCGCTGGCCACCAGGCTGTCCCAACCGGCCTTGTATACCGCGCCATCGTTGCCCAGGACGATGCCGTCCTCGGGACCGGGGTCGCCGTTGTCCGCGCTGATGATCTGCGCATCATAGGCCACGCCGTGCATCGACTCGCCGTCACGGTTGCCGGCGGCGATCCCGCCGACGTGGGTGCCGTGGGAGCCGAGCTTGCCGTCCGAGCCCACCGACGGGCTGCCGTCATAGCGGAACGCATCGCCGGCCTTCACCGGAATATAGGGGTCGGTGTACTGGCGGATGCCGCTGGTGACCAGGGTCACGATCTTGTCCTTGCCGGCGAACTCGGGGTGCGGGGCGTATACCGGCTGGTCGAAGATCCCCAGTTTCACCCCCTTGCCGCTATAGCCGGCGGCATAGGCGCTGTCGGCGTGGATTGCCCCCAGCCCCCAATCGGCCTTGAACTCGCTGCTGCGCCAGCTGCTGGCGTCATCCAGCCGGCCACTCTCCACATAGGGCGCGGCCTGGGCCGTGCCCATCAACGCCACCCAACCCACCAATGCCCGCCCCAGTGGGGCCAGGGCCCAGCCCTGCGCGAGTGCGCTGTCATCCTTTCTGACTTGCTTCACTACAACCTTCCTTAGTTTTGTTTTGGTTTAGTACCGCGTTGGTCACACTCCGTGTTGCAACGCCTGGCCCAACTCGCGCCAGGGCGTTTCAGAACCGCCATTGCAGGTTGAGTCCCGCGCCATGCTGTTGTTCGCGACTGGCCAGGCGCCCCTGGTAGTCCAGGCTCAGGTCCAGGTCGCGGGTCAACCCCACCCGCGCCTGCAGCCCCACCAGCGCGGCATCGCGCAAGGCCGGCGCAGTCTCCACCCGGAACGGCAGGTCGCTGCTGGCGAAAGCCAGGTGTTCGCGATCCTGGGTGCCGCTCAGGCGATGCTGCCAGCCCAGGCTTGCCGCCAACTGCAGGTCTTGTTGCGGGCCCAGTTGCCATTGCTGGCGCCCACGCAGGCCCAAGGTGCTGAGCCAGGCATCGCGCTGCTCGTCACCGGCATGCAGCGCCGCGGCATCGCCTTTCTCGTGGAAGCCGTCGCGATCCAGATGCTGGTAGGTCAGGTTGGCGAAAGGTTCCAACTGCACCGCTGGCAACGCCAGGCGATAGGCCGCCTCGGCGAACACCTGCTGGCTGCGGGCATCGACCCGTGCGCGCTGACGACCGGACACCTCGCCATAGGCCAGGTCGCGCCGGACCTCGGCACGATGCCAGCTGTGGCTGGCGCCCAGGCTCAGGCGCAGCTGGTCCAGGTCGTGGCGGACATAGGCGCCCAGGTGATAGCTGTCGACCGTGGCCCGGGAATGGCTGCCGCCCATGCCCAGGGAGCTGTCGCTATAACCTGCGGCCAGGCCGGCCCGGGTCTGCTCGTCAAGGTCATGGTCCACGCCCAACAGCACGCCGCCCAGGGAACTGGTATAGGACTCGCTGCCCTGCACGCCCTCGATGCGCCCCCAACTGCCCAGGCCCTTGAGCCAGAGCTGGGTCGAGCCCGACTCGCTGGCACTCGCTCCAGACGCGCCAGCGCTCAAGGCTCGGTCTTGCACGCGCTCACCCAGGGCATCGCGCAAGACCGAGCCCTGGCTGAGCAGCATCGAGTCCAGCGCCGGGTAGATCTCCCCGGCCAGCTGGCGCAGGCCGTCCCGGGCCTGGTCCGCCGAGGTCGAAAGCAGCAGGCTTTCATACACGGGATTGCCTGGACCCAACCGTTCCACGGCGCCGCCGCTGGCGCGCTGGTTGGGCGTGGCGCCGACGCTGGCGAACGTCGTGGCGCTGCGCGTCACGTCCAGTTGCACGCCGTTGGCTGAATAATCGAGGAAGGTCCCCAGGAACAGGTAGTCGGGCTCGACCTGGGCAAAGCGCCCGTTGACGCCACCCGCCGCCTGCAGGATATCGAACTGGCGCCCCACCAGGCTGGATACCGGGCCGCCGGCCAACAGGTTCGCCCGCGCCTGGGGCTCCAGGCTGAGATTGGCGCCGCCGACACTGGCCTGGCCAGCAACGACGAGCCGGTCGCTGGCCGTGGGCGACAGTTCCACCCGGTAGGTCGAGCCCGGCTGCAAGTCCAGGTTGCCAGCGACATTCAAGGTGCCAATGGAGTTACCCGGGGCCACCACGCCCCCGGCGCTGGCGGTCAGGGCGCCGACCCGCCCATTGCCGCCCAGGGTACCGCCTGCGTTGACCGTCACCGCCGATTGCAGGCTGCCGTTGACCGCCAGCAGGCCGCCATCGACCCGGGTCGGGCCACGGTAGCTGCTGTCCCCCGTGAGTTCGAGCCAGCCAGCCCCGGACTTGACCAGGCTGCCCTGGTAGACACGCTGCGCGGCAGCCGCGTCGCGAGCCATGCCCAGGGCATAGTCGCTGCGATCCTGCTGGCTGGCGCCCGCTGCCAGGCCATGCTCCCAGCCGCGATCCTTGAGGGTCTGCTGCCAGGCCTGGCGCTCCGCGGCGTCCTCGGTTTGACGCTGCACCAAGGCCTGGTCAGAGATGCCGTTGCTCCAGGTATCGCCCTGCCCGCGCCCCAGGTTGACGTCGAATTCACCCAGCAACTGCCCGGGCCCGTGCAACGCCCGGCCCAGGTCCGGGACGCCCCAACCTACCCGGTCACTAGGTCCTTGGGTTGGCGAACCGTCGAGCTGGCGCGAGGTAGTCAGCAGTACTTGCAGGGCCTGCTGGTTGTTCAGGTAGGGATAGCGCTCCATGACCAGGGCCAAGGCCCCGGTGGCATGGGGCGCGGCCATCGAGGTGCCGTTGTAGGTGGCGTAGCCGCCACCGGGCACGGTACTGCTGATCGCCGCACCCGGGGTCGCCAGGCACCAGTACTTGGCGATACCGCACTGGTTGTATTTCTGCTGGTTGTTCTTGTCCAGACCCGACACCGCCAGCCAGTGACCTTCCAGCTCCGGCTGGAAGTACGGCAGCGCCGAGCGCACGCTGGCGTTGGCATAGCCGCTGTTGCCGGCGCTGAATACGTTGATCACGCCGCGGCGCGCCACGTCGCCGGCGGCGTCGAGCCAGGTGTCCTGCTGAAAATGCTGGGCGTAGGCCGCGCGCAAGCCGTCCAGGGTTTGGTAGCTGACATCCTTGGGCTGGCTGCCCCAGCTGTTGTTGATGGCCCGCACACCGGCGTCCACCTGGGCATCGTAGACCGCCTTGAAATACTTGGGGTCAGGGCCGGGACCGAACAAAAACTTGTCGTCGTGGTTGGTGTTGCCCACGTAGACCTGGGCATTGAAGGCCACGCCATGCATGCCAGCGCCATCACGGGCCGCACCCATGGTGCCGGTGACATGGGTGCCATGGCTGTCGTTGGCGCCATTGAGCACCCCGGACACGCTGAACGGAGTGCCGTCCAGATACTGGCCGGTGGCGGTAACCGAGTGAAAACGTCCGGGACTGGCTTCGGGATGGGCGGCATCGAACCCCGAGTCCAAGGCGCCGATGCTGACCCCGGCGCCGGTGATGCCGGCGGCATAGGCTTGGCTCGCCTGCATGCGCTCCAGGCCCCAGTCCTGCTGGTACTCGGCCGACCGCCAGCTGGCGGGGTCGCCCGGGCGACCGGTTTCCTGGTAGGCCGCCGCAGCAGACAGCGGCAGTCCGGTGGCGAACGCCAGGCACAGGGTGCCCGTCAGCGCCTTGAGCTGATCACATCTCACATCCATGTCGATGACTTCTCTTGTTTTTGTTGTCGGGTCGCCCGTCCTGGGTCGACCGGTGTGTCGCTGCATTACCTGGCCGCAAGGCCCCATCGAGCCAGAGGCGGTTTCCCGCCCCTGGCCAGGTTACTTCGGCCTCAGGCCTGGAGGCAGCCTTCGGCTGCAAGTCGTGAGCTTCTGAAATTGATTACGATATGTCAATCGGCGTTAATAAATAGCCAACAGCTGTCACAAAACACAGGCATGCGCTCCATGAGGCTCGCGCAGCGGCCGGGATCTTCTTGCTGCGTAGTTACTTGACCACCTTCAGGCTTGGACGGCCACTCGGGCGCGGCGGCTCGGGCGGACCTTGGTCATCCGGCTCCACGGCGTCGTCTTCAAGGTCATCCTCATCCTCGAGCGGTGGCTCCAGCTCGAAGACCATACCCTGACCGTTCTCCCGGGCGTAGATCCCGAGGATGGCGCCGACCGGCACAAAGAGCGAGTGCGCCACGCCGCCGAAGCGGCCTTCGAAGCTCACCGCCTCGTTGTCCATGTGCAGGCTGCGCACGGCACTGGGAGAAATGTTCAGGACGATCTGGCCATCGCTGGCAAAACCCTGGGGCACCTGGACCGCCGGATACTCGGCATTGACCAGCATATGCGGCGTGCAATCGTTGTCGACGATCCACTCGTACAGCGCACGAACCAGATAGGGGCGACTGGAGTTCATCAACGGTTCCTCTTAAACCTTGCGCATTTCACGTTCGGCAGCGGACAGGCTCGCCTGGAAAGGCTCGCGGGCGAACTGTCGCTCCATGTAATCCAGCAGCGGCTTGGCCTGCCGCGGCAATTCGATACCCATCACCTGCAAGCGCCAGAGTATGGGCAGTAGACAGCAATCGACCAGGCTTTGCTCCTCGCTCATGAAGCAGGCCATCTCGCCGAACAGCGGGGCCACGCCGGTCAGGCTCTCGCGCAGTTCCTTGCGCGCCTGGGTGCGTGCCGCCTCGCTGCTGCGCGCATCGAGCACGGTGTCGGCCAGGGCGCACCAGTCACGCTGGATGCGGTGCATCAGCAGGCGGCTGTTGCCCCGGGCCACCGGGTAGACCGGCATCAGCGGCGGGTGCGGGTAACGCTCCTCGAGGTACTCCATCACCACGGTCGACTCGTACAGCGCCAGGTCGCGATCGACCAGGGTCGGCAAGCTGCCGTAAGGGTTCACTTCAATCAGCTTGGGCGGCAGGCGATTGGCGTCGACATCGATGATCTGCACCGTGACGCCTTTCTCCGCGAGCACCAGGCGGACCCGATGAGAGTAATGATCAGCGGGGTCGGAATAGCAGGCTAACCTGTTGGTTGCGCCCATGTAGCGCCTCCTCGCACGGGATGCTTGTAAAACTTCAAATGAAAACGCGCCCGGGGCGCCCCAGCAATATCGCTGGAGCCCCCCGGGCGCGTTCAACTACCAGAAACTACTGCGTGATCAGTGCACGTCCTTCCAGTATTCGCGCTTGAGCAAGTAGGCGAACACGAAGAAGAAAGCCAGGTACAGCAACACGTAGGTACCGATGCGCTGGCTTTCCAGTTTGACCGGGTTGGCCGAATAGGCCAGGAAGGTCACCAGGTTCTTGACCTTCTCGTCGAACTGCTCGGCCGTCAGGGTACCGGATTTCTCCTCCACGGTCAGCTGGTCGCATGCTTCATGGGTCAGCGGACTGCCAGTCAGCGGGTCGAACTGCTTCTTGCCATCGACTTCGGTCTGCACCTGCTTGCAACCGATCACCTGGTTGCCCTGCAGGCCCACCAGCACGTTGGGCATGCCGACGTTGGGGAAGACCTTGTTGTTCACCCCGTATGGTCGCGACTTGTCCTCGTAGAAGCTGCGCAGGTAGGTGTACAGCCAGTCGTTGCCACGCACCCGGGCGACCAGGGTCAGGTCGGGCGGCGCGGCGCCGAACCAGGTCTTGGCATCGTTGGGCTGCATGCCGATCTTCATGTGGTCGCCGATCTTGGCGCCGGTGAACACCAGGTTCTCGAGCATCAGCTCATGGGGAATCCCCAGGTCGTCGGCCACGCGCTCATAGCGTTGGAACTTGGCGCTGTGGCAGCCCATGCAATAGTTGGCGAAGGTGCGCGCGCCATCCTGCATCGCGGCCTTGTCGGTCAGGTCGATATCGACCTTGTCCAGCTCCAGGCCATGTTCGGCGGCGAACGACAGGCTAGGCATCAGTGCCAGCAAGCATACTGCAATCAACTTTTTCATCAGCCAGTCACCCTTTCCGGAACCGGTTTGGTCTTCTCGAGCCTTGTGTAGAACGGCATCAGCAGGAAGTAGGCGAAGTACAGCACCGTGCACACCTGCGACAGCAAGGTACGTCCCGGGGTTGGCGCCAGTACGCCCAGCACGCCAAGGATGACGAAGGACACGCAGAACACCAGCAACCAGATCTTGCTCAGCCAGCCCTTGTAGCGCATGGAGCGCACGGGGCTGCGGTCCAGCCAGGGCAACACGAACAGCACGGCGATCGCCGCACCCATGGCGATGACCCCGAACAACTTGTCGGGCACCGCACGGAGGATCGCGTAGAACGGCGTGAAGTACCACACAGGCGCGATGTGCTCAGGGGTCTTGAAGGCGTTGGCCTGTTCGAAGTTCGGTTTTTCCAGGAAGTAGCCACCCATTTCCGGGAAGAAGAACACCACCGCGCAGAACACGAAGAGGAACACCACCACACCGGCGATATCCTTGACGGTGTAGTACGGGTGGAACGGGATGCCATCCAGCGGAATGCCGTTCTCGTCCTTGTTCTTCTTGATATCCACACCATCGGGGTTGTTCGAACCCACTTCGTGCAGTGCCAGGATGTGCAGCACCACCAGGCCGAGGATCACGATCGGCAGGGCCACCACATGCAGGGCGAAGAAGCGGTTCAAGGTGATGCCGGAGATCAGGTAGTCACCACGGATCCACTGGGTCAGGTCGTCACCGATGACCGGGATCGCGCCGAACAGCGAGATGATCACCTGGGCACCCCAGTAGGACATCTGGCCCCACGGCAGCAGGTAGCCCATGAAGGCCTCGGCCATCAGCGCCAGGTAGATCAGCATGCCGAACAGCCAGACCAGCTCGCGCGGCTTCTGGTAGGAGCCGTAGAGCAGCCCGCGGAACATGTGCAGGTAGACCACGATGAAGAACGCCGACGCACCGGTGGAGTGCAGGTAGCGCAGGATCCAGCCGTACTCGACGTCGCGCATGATGTACTCGACCGAGGCGAAGGCCTCTTCCGCCGAGGGGGTGAAACTCATGGTCAGCCACACGCCGGTGACGATCTGGTTGACCAGCACCAGCAGTGCCAGGGAGCCGAAGAAGTACAGGAAGTTGAAGTTCTTGGGCGCGTAATACTTGCTCAGGTGGTCTTCCCACATCTTCGTCGCGGGGAAGCGCGCATCGATCCACTCCATGAACTTGCTCATCATGCGTTCTCCTGATCGACGCCGATGACGATGATTTCGTCCGACTCGTACGAGTGCGGTGGCACTGGCAGGTTAAGAGGCGCCGGCTGGGACTTGTAGACGCGCCCGGCGAGGTCGTAGTGCGAGCCGTGGCACGGGCAGAAATAGCCACCGACCCATTTCGGGCCCAGGTCGGCGGGAGCGACTTCAGGACGGAACGTCGGCGAGCAGCCCAGGTGCGTGCACAGGCCGACCAGGATGAGGATCTCGGGCTTGATCGAGCGAACTTGCGGATCGACGTAGGTCGGCTGCACCGACGCCTTGGATTCGGGGTCGGACAGCTCGCCGGTGATCTTTTTCAGATTTCCGAGGATCTCTTCCGTTCGCCGCACGATGAATACAGGTTGACCGCGCCACTCGGCCACCATCTGCTGGCCGGGCTCGACCTTGGCGATATTGACCTTCACCGGTGCCCCTGCGGCTTTCGCCTTGGCACTGGGAAACCATGACCCCACGAACGGTACCGCTGCCCCCACTGCCCCCGCTGCCCCGACCACGGATGTCGCGGCTACGAGGAAGCGGCGCCGGCCTGCGTTGACGCCGTCATTGCTCATTCAGTCCTCTCCCATCAGCTTGCTTGGCCTGTTCTAACAGGCATCTACTTAGGTACGTCTGTGGCACTAAAAATTGGCCGCAATGGTAAGGAACAAATCCACACGCTGACAAGGTGATTACCCGCTGGTCGGGCCACTACCCTCGCTTTGCTTGATCTGCGTCTATGCGACAAACGGCCACGGACTAGCAAACAGGTTAGTTGAAGACATAAAAAAAGCCCGGTTCCAAAAAGGAACCGGGCTTTTTTCGACTGCCGAAGCGGTATTAACGCTTGGAGTACTGAGGACGCTTACGCGCTTTACGCAGACCCACTTTCTTACGCTCGACTTCACGAGCGTCGCGGGTGACGAAGCCAGCACGACGCAGGGCGCCACGCAGGGTTTCGTCGTATTCCATCAGGGCGCGGGTGATGCCGTGGCGGATTGCACCGGCTTGACCGCTGACACCACCACCGGAAACGGTGACGTAGATGTCGAACTTCTCAACGGTCTCGGTCAGTTCCAGCGGCTGGCGAACAACCATGCGAGCGGTTTCGCGGCCGAAGAACACGTCCAGAGAACGGTTGTTGATGGAAATGTTGCCAGTGCCCGGACGCAGGAATACACGTGCGGTTGCGGTCTTGCGACGGCCAGTGCCGTAGTTTTGAGTCGCCGACATAATGAACTATCCCGTTAGATCTTCAGTTCTTGAGGCTGCTGAGCAGTGTGTGGGTGAGCTGCACCCGCGTACACTTTCAGCTTGCGGTACATGTCGCGACCCAGCGGGTTCTTCGGCAGCATGCCTTTGACCGCGGTTTCGATAACACGCTCAGGGGCCTTGGCGATCAACTTCTCGAAGTTGATTTCCTTGATACCGCCCGGGAAGCCGGAGTGGGAGTAGTACATCTTGTCGGAAGACTTGGCACCAGTCACACGGATTTGCTCGGCGTTGATGACGACGATGTAGTCGCCGGTGTCAACGTGAGGGGTGTATTCTGGCTTGTGCTTGCCACGCAGGCGGCTAGCGATTTCGGTAGCCAGACGACCCAGGGTCTGACCAGCGGCGTCGACTACGAACCACTCGCGCTTTACTGTTTCCGGTTTAGCAGTAAAAGTTTTCATTCTCTAAAGCCTCAGAGGCCGCCCAGCGAAAAATAGACGGCGAATCTTACTGGATAGTGCACAGCTTGCCAAGGGCAAGCGCGCAGCCGAACGCTGACGCTTTTGGGGGCTCGGGTCGGGCACGCCAATGTTCGACAAGGGTTCCCTTTGTGGTGGTGCATCACTTCCGCCACACGGAGAGGGGCCGAATTATCCAGATTGCAGGAAAAATTTCAACCTGCTTTTATGGACCTCTTTGCCACGGAGCGCCTTCCCGATGGATTACCGCAAGCTCGCTCGTACCGACCTCAACGTCAGCGCCCTGTGCCTGGGCACCATGACCTGGGGCGAGCAGAACACCCAGGATGACGCCTTCGCCCAGATCAAGCTGGCCAAGGCCCACGGCATCAACTTCATCGACACCGCCGAGATGTACCCGGTGCCGCCGCGCCCGGAAACCTATGCCGCCACCGAACGCATCATCGGCAACTGGTTCGCCGCCAACGGCGACCGCGACGACTGGATCCTCGCCAGCAAGGTCGCCGGCCCCGGCAACGGCATCAGCCATATCCGCGACGGCCAGCTCAAGCACAACCGCCAGCACATCGTCGCCGCCCTGGACGAGAGCCTGAAGCGCCTGCAGACCGACCGCATCGACCTGTACCAGTTGCACTGGCCCGAGCGCAGCACCAACTTCTTCGGCAAGCTCGGCTACCAGCACCTGCCCCAGGACATCTTCACTCCGCTGGAGGAAACCCTGGAGGTGCTCGACGACCAGGTGCGCGCCGGCAAGATCCGTCATATCGGCCTGTCCAACGAAACCCCATGGGGCACCCTGAAGTTCCTGCACCTGGCCGAGACCCGCGGCTGGCCGCGGGCGGTGTCGATCCAGAACCCCTACAACCTGCTCAACCGCAGCTTCGAGGTGGGCCTGGCGGAGGTGGCGATCCGCGAGCAGTGCGGTCTGCTGGCCTATTCGCCGCTGGCCTTCGGCATGCTCTCGGGCAAGTACCAGGACGGCGCCCGCCCGGCAAACGCCCGCCTGACCCTGTACAGCCGCTTCGCCCGCTACTCCAACCCGCAGACCGTGGCCGCCTGCGACCGCTACGTGCAGCTGGCTCGCGAGCATGGGCTGGACCCGGCGCAGATGGCGCTGGCGTTCGTGACGCGCCAGCCGTTCGTAACCAGCAACATCATCGGCGCCACCAGCATCGAACAGTTGCAGAGCAATATCGACAGCCAGGCGCTGAACCTGGGCGATGAGCTGCTGGCGGCGATCGAGGCGGTGCATCAGGAGCAGCCGAACCCGGCGCCTTGAGCGTAGCCCCCCATCGCGAGGCAGGCGTGGGAGCGGGCTTGCCCCGCGAGGGAGATCGTACTTTGGCGGGGTAGACACAATCGCCAAAAAATAAGACGATCCAGCCGGTGATTGACCACTCTACCCTATAAGAACAATGACAATGATGTTTACCCAACCCTCCGCGTCCTTGCGGCGCGTCAGCATCCTGGCCGTGGATAAAGTGTTCGCTTCGACACTGATGCAGGCCAAGGATTTCTTCCACCTGGCCAGCCTGCGCTACAGCAAGCAGCTGGGCCTGGGCCTGCAGCCGATGTTCGAGATCGGCCTGGTGAGCCCGGACGGCTTGCCCGTGGACAGCTTCAGCAACGTGCAGCTGCCGGTCGACAGCGGCCTGAACGACGCCGACGTGATCATCCTGCCGGCGTTCTGGGACGACTTCGACAACCTGCTGCAACGCTATCCCCAGGTCCTGCCCTGGTTGCGCGAGCAGCATGCCCGTGGCGCGGTGCTGTGCGCCGAGGCCAGCGGCGTGTTCTGGCTGGCCGAATCCGGGCTGCTCGATGGCAAGGAGGCGACCACCTACTGGCGCTTCTTCGCCAACTTCGCCGAGCGCTTCCCGAAGATCCGCCTGAACCAGGACAAGCACCTGACCGACGCCGACAACCTGTACTGCGCCGGCGGCACCACCTCAGCCTGCGACCTGTACATCTACCTGATCGAGCGTTTCTGCGGCGCCAACGTGGCCCGCGCCGTGGCCCGCGACATCCTCTACGAGGTGCAGCGCAGCTACACCCCGGGGCGCATGGGCTTCGGCGGCCAGAAGCTGCACCAGGACCTGATCATCCTGCAGATCCAGCACTGGCTCGAGGAACACTTCGCCGACAAGTTCCGCTTCGAGGACGTGGCCCGCAACCACGGCATGAGCATCCGCAACTTCATGCGCCGCTTCCAGAGCGCCACCGGCGACAAGCCCCTGCACTACCTTCAGCGGCTACGGATCGAGACGGCCAAGGGCCTGCTGTCGAGCACGCGCAAGAGCATCAAGACCATCAGCTACGAGGTGGGGTACGACGACGCGAGCTTCTTCGCCCGGTTGTTCCGCCAGCACACGGAGCTGTCGCCGAACCAGTATCGGCAGCAGTTCATGCAGGAGGCCTGAGCCTTCTATCGTGGGACTGCATCTCCAGCAACCGGCTCAGGGTCCGCTGGAACTCGAAGCTCAGGCGCCCGCCGGTGTACAGGTCCTTGAGCTCCACCTCGGCCGAGATGATCAGCTTCACGTTACGGTCGTAGAACTCGTCGACCATGTTGATGAAGCGCCGGGCGATGTCGTCGGTGGTCACGCCCATCTGCTCGACGTTGCTCAGCAGCACGGCGTGGAAGATCTTGCCCAGCTCGATGTAGTCGTTCTGGCTGCGCGGCCCATCGCACAGGGCACGGAAGTCGAACCAGGCGACGTCGTCGCAGGTGCGCAGGGCATGAATCTCGCGGTTCTCGATCATCAGCACGTCGTTCTCGACGGCCTGGGTGCACTCTGGGGTCAACGCTTTGAAGCTGGCGCGCAGGCTTTCATGCGCCGCGTCGTCGAGCGGGAAGTGGAACAGCTCGGCCTGTTCCAGGTGGCGCAACCGGTAGTCCACCCCGCTGTCGACGTTCACCACATCGGTGTACTGCTTGATCATGGCGATGGCCGGCAGGAAGCGCGCGCGCTGCAGGCCGTCCTTGTACAGGCCGTCCGGCACGATGTTGGAGGTGGCCACCAGCGACACGCCGTTCTTGAACAGCTCTTCCATCAGGGTGCCGAGGATCATCGCATCGGTGATGTCGGAGACGAAGAACTCGTCGAAGCAGATCACCTTGGCCTCTTCGCTGAAGCGCTTGGCGATGATGGTCAACGGGTTCTTCTCGCCCTTGAGGGTCTTCATTTCCTCATGGACGCGCTTCATGAAACGGTGGAAGTGCGTGCGCATCTTCTGCTTGAAGGGCAGCGCTTCATAGAAGGTGTCGACCAGGTAGGTCTTGCCTCGCCCTACCCCACCCCAGAAGTACAGGCCCTTGACCGGCGTCTGCTCCTTCTTGCCGAACAGCTTGCCGAACATGCCCGGCTTGTTGTTCTGCGCGCGCACCAGGTCATCGTACAGGCGCTGCAGGTGACGCACCGCAGTTTCCTGCGCCGCGTCATGGAAGAAGTCGGGACGTTTCAGATCTGCTTGATATCGTTCTAGGGGCGTCATGATTTCGTTAGCGAGGCAACAAAAAACGGGCCGTCACTGTAGCGACCGGCCCGCCTGATGGCAATGATACATGCGACCACTTGCCTCATTACCTGCACCTGTAGGAGCGGCCTTGCGCCGCGAAAGGGCTGCGCAGCGGCCCCGGGATCTCCGTTTCATGCAGAACTGCCGGGGCCGCTTCGCGCCCCTTTCGCGGCACAAGGCCGCTCCTACAGGGGAAGCGCTCAGTCCTGCTGTGGCGCCAGGGCCTCGCGCAGGCTTGCGATGGCTGCATCACGGGCCTCAGCGGCCTCGAACTGCGGCCCGTCGGCAACCTGCTCACCTTCCAGCCACAGGCTGAAGCTCAGGCCCTCGACCCGTACATCGGCCTCGCCACCTTGCTGCAGTTGCTTGCTCACCGCCCCTGCGCTCTTGCCATCGGCGAAGCTGCGCGACAGCAGCAGTTGCTCGCCATCGGCGGCCAGCAGGCGGAAACGGAAGCTGCCGTCTTCATCGCGGAAGCTGACAAAGCGGGCGGCCTTGGCGGCCTTCTTCTTCACTTCGGTGCTGGCCTGGACCGCCGTGCGGAACGAACGCAGGCCAACCGCCTCGCGCAGCTGCTCGAGGAACGGCGTGGCGATCTTGCGGGCCTTGGCGGCACCGGTAAGGAGAATGTCCTCCAGATCCGACGGGCGCGAGATCAGCTGGTGATAGTGCTCGCGCTTTTCCGCCAGCTGGCCGTCGAGCAGCTGGAACAGACGCTGCTTGGCCTCGCCCCAGCCCAGGCCCTGTACCAGCTCTTCGCGGAACTCGGCGCACTGCGCTGGCGTGGAGAAGGCCTGGAACAGGGTGAACAGGTGCGAATTGTCCGGGTCCTTGGCCTCGCCCGGCGCCTTGGAGTCGGTGACGATGCGCGAGATGGCGTCCTTCATGTCCTTGGCGCTGGTGAACAGCGGGATGGTGTTGTCGTAGCTCTTGGACATCTTGCGACCGTCCAGGCCCGGCAGGGTGGCGACGCTCTCCTCGATCACCGCCTCCGGCAGGGCGAAGAAGTCCTTGCCCTGGCCGAACAGGTGGTTGAAGCGCTGGCCGATGTCGCGGGCCATTTCCACGTGCTGGATCTGGTCGCGGCCGACCGGTACCTTGTTGGCGTTGAACATCAGGATGTCGGCGGCCATCAGCACCGGGTAGCTGAACAGGCCCATGGTCACGCCGGCATCCGGGTCTTCGCCGGCCTCGACGTTCTTGTCCACCGAGGCCTTGTAGGCGTGGGCGCGGTTGAGCAGACCCTTGGCGGCGACGCAGGTCAGCAGCCAGGTCAGCTCGGGGATCTCGGGGATGTCCGACTGACGGTAGAAGGTCACCTTGTCCGGATCCAGGCCACCGGCCAGCCAGGTGGCGGCGATTTCCAGGCGCGAGCGCTGGATGCGCTGCGGGTCGTCGCACTTGATCAGGGCGTGGTAGTCGGCCAGGAAGTAGAACGAGTCGACGCCGGGCTGCTGGCTGGCGAGGATGGCCGGACGGATGGCGCCGGCGTAGTTGCCCAGGTGCGGGGTGCCGGTGGTGGTGATACCGGTGAGGATGCGCGTGGTCATGGGTGTTCGCTTATTCAGGCTTGGCTCAGTTCGAAAGGCGCGGCAGCAGCAGATCCTTCAGATCGGTCAGCTTGCCATGGAAGAAGTGTCCGCATTCTGCCACTTTCAGCAGCTCATGGGGACGCGACAGGTCATTCGACCAGTCGTAGACCAGCTGCGGATCGACCACTTCGTCGGTGTCCGGCTGCACCACCGTGAGGGTGACACGCTCAGGCAACGGGAACTGTTCGCTCAGGCGCATCACCGCCGGGGCGATCATGAACAGCTGCTGCAGGGCCGCGCCCCCGGCTTCCAGGCGCCCGGCCAGGCTGGCGGCGACGAAACCACCGAAGGAGAAGCCCATCAGCACCAGCGGCAGTTCGGGATGCTGCGCGCGCAGCCAGGCCGCGGCAGCCTCGGCATCGGCCACTTCACCGGCGCCCATGTCGTGGCTGCCGGCGCTCTGGCCAACGCCACGGTAGTTGAAGCGCAGGGTGACGTAACCGGCGTCGCGGGCGGTGCGTTGCAGGGTCGAGACCACCTTGTTGAGCATGGTGCCGCCCTGGACCGGGTTGGGGTGGCAGATCAGCACCGCGCCGCGGGCGTCGGCCACGTCCAGGTACAAGGCTTCCAGCTGGCCACACGGGCCATCGATGAACAAGGGTGTTTCGCGGATAAGCAAGGCACTACTCCGTGACCTCGAGGAGGGTCGACTCGTCTAGCTGAGGAATTCTGTTCTGATTTGCGATCGCTCGCGGTATACAGCGCAGGTCTGAGCCGTTAACGTAAAGCAAAGCCGTTTATAGAGGAAGGACTCGTGGAACACTCGCTCCTTGTTTGGTTGCTGCCGACCCTGGCCCTGGTTGTCGGCGTCGGCGTCGGTTTCGCGCTGGCCCGCCTGCTGCCCAACGCGGCACCGAGCAACACCCAACGCCAGCTGGATGACATCCAGCAGCGCTTCGACAATTACCAGAATGAAGTGGTGACCCACTTCAACAGCACCGCTTCGCTGGTCAAGAAGCTGACCCAGAGCTACCAGGACGTCCAGGATCACCTGGCCGACGGCGCCAACCGCCTGGCCCTGGATGAACTGACCCGCCAGCGCCTGCTGGCCGCGCTGCACTCGGAAGCCGCGCAAGGCCCGCGTGATCGCCTGACGCCGCCGAAGGACACCGCCGAGGTGCCGCGCGACTACGCACCGAAGACCCCGAACTCGCCGGGCATGCTCGACGAGAGCTACGGGCTCAAGCGTTGAGTCGATGACAAGCAGAAGGCCTCGAAAGAGGCCTTTTTTGTGGGCAGGATCTACCCGCCATATCACTCACTCAATACCTGTAGAAGATCTCCCAAATGCGCCTGCGTGCAGGGAAACGTCGCAAATTGCACCAGCGGGGGGAGCGGGCTTGCTGTGGTGTATGGCACCGGCTTCGCCGGTGATCGCGGGGCAAGCCCGCTCCCACGCAGTTCCATTTAACTCACAGCGTAATGTTTTCCGTGGGAGCGGGCTTGACCCGCGATAGGGCTGGCACAGGCTACCTCACCGATACCAGGCCGCCCCCTCCTCGCCAATCCCATACCGCGCCCTCGCCTCCCCCAGCACATCCGCCGGCAATACGCCCTGGCACACCAGCCCGTACAACGCCGCCAAGACCACGGCATGCCGGTCCACCTCAAAGAACCGCCGCAGTTGCTGACGCGTATCACTGCGCCCGAATCCATCGGTGCCCAGGGTGATGTAGGGCGCCTGCACATACTCGGCAATCAGCTGCGGCCAGGCACGCACATAGTCGCTAGCCGCAATCACCGGGGCATCACCGGGCAGGCTTTGACGCACATGGCAATCTCCCTGATCCCCGGCCATCGCCAGGCGTTGCGCATCCCTGGCCCCACGCGCCAGCTCGCTGAAGCTGGTGACGCTGAACACCTCGCTGTCGACCTGCCAGTCGCTGGCCAACAACTCGCCGGCGGCGATCACCTCGCGCAGGATGGTGCCCGAACCCAACAGCCGTACCTGGCCACGGGGCGCTGCCGACGCATGCCGGGCAAACCGGTACATGCCTCGCAACACATCCTCGTGCACGTCCTCGGGCAATGACGGCTGCGGGTAGTTTTCATTCATCACCGCCACGTAGTGGAACTCGTCTTGTTGCTCTACCAGCATGCGCCGTGCGGCATGATCAAGGATCACCGCCAGCTCGCCGGCAAAGCACGGGTCCCAGGCCCGGCAGTTGGGCACCATGGAAGCCATGACCAGGCTCGAGCCGTCCTGGTGCTGCAGCCCCTCGCCACCCAGCGTGGTGCGCCCCGCGGTGGCACCGAGCAACAGACCGCGGGCGCGCTGGTCGGCGGCGGCCCAGATCAGGTCGCCGACCCGCTGGAAGCCGAACATCGAGTAATAGATGTACACCGGCAGCATCGCCTCGCCATGCACCGCGTAAGCAGTCGCCGCCGCGATCCACGAGGAGATCGCCCCGGCCTCGGTGATGCCCTCCTCCAGCAACTGGCCGTCGCGCGCTTCCTTGTAGACCAGCAGTGAGCCGGCGTCCTCCGGCTCGTAGCGTTGCCCCTGGGGCGAGTAGATGCCGATCTGGCGGAACAGGCTGGCCATGCCGAAGGTCCGCGCCTCATCGGCGACAATCGGCACTACCCTAGGCCCCAGCCCCGGCACCTTGAGCCAGTTGCCGAGCAGGCGCACGGCGGCCATGGTGGTGGACATCTCCTTGCCCTCGGCGCGCAGGGCAAAGCCGGCGAAGCTGTCCAGGTCCGGCACGGGCAGGCCGGCGCAGTCGCTGCGCCGCACCGGCAGCGGCCCGCCCAGGGCCTCGCGGCGCTGGCGCAGGTAGATCATCTCCGGGCTGTCGGCGGCCGGACGATAGAACCGCAGCTGCTCCACTGCCTCATCCGACAGCGGCAGGTGGAAACGGTCGCGGAAGGCCAGCAGTGCCTGCACATCGAGCTTCTTGGCCTGGTGCGCGGTCATCCGCGACTCGCCGGCGCTGCTCATGCCGTAGCCTTTCTTGGTCTTGGCCAGGATCACCGTCGGCCGGCCCTTGCAGGCCTTGGCCGCGGCATAGGCGGCATGCAGCTTGCGAAAATCGTGGCCACCGCGCTTGAGGGCGTTGATCTCGTCGGCGCTCATATGCGCCACCAGGCGCTGCAGCGCCGGGTTCTGCTTGAAGAAGTGCTCGAGGTTGTAGCTGCCGTCCTTGGCGCCGAGGGTCTGGAACTGCCCGTCGGGTGTCGCTGCCAGCTGGCGCAGCAGCGCATGCTCATGATCCCGGGCGAACAGCGCGTCCCACTCCGAGCCCCACAGCACCTTGATCACGTTCCAGCCGGCGCCGCTGAACAGCGCTTCGAGTTCCTGGATGATCTGGCCGTTGCCGCGCACCGGGCCGTCCAGGCGCTGCAGGTTGCAGTTGACGATGAAGGTCAGGTTGTCCAGGCCTTCGCGGGCCGCCAGGGTCAGGCCGGCGATCGATTCCGGCTCGTCCATCTCGCCATCGCCGAACACGCCCCACACATGCCGCGCCGAGGTGTCGAGCAGGCCGCGGTGCTGCAGGTAGCGCATGAACCGCGCCTGGTAGATGGCATTGAGTGGGCCGATGCCCATGGAGCCGGTGGGGAACTGCCAGAAGTCAGGCATCAGCCAGGGATGCGGATAGGAGCACAGGCCATTGCCCGCGACTTCCTGCCGGTAGTTGGCCAGTTGCGCCTCGCTCAGACGCCCTTCAAGGAAGGCGCGGGCATAGATGCCCGGCGCCGAGTGCGGCTGGAAAAACACCAGGTCGCCACTGCGCTGCGCGCCGCCGCCCTCGCCACGGAAGAAATGCTGGAAACCGACCTCGAAGATTTCCGCCGCCGAGGCATAGCTGGCGATATGCCCGCCAAGCTCGCCGTAGGCATGGTTGGCCCGCACCACCATGGCCAGGGCGTTCCAGCGCAGGATGCCGGTGATTCGCTCGTCCAGCTCCAGATCGCCCGGATAGTTGCCCTGCTGCTCCACCGGCAAGGTGTTGCGATAGGCCGAGAAGGCCTGGGCCTCACGTTCAAGGCCCAGTTCCAGGGCATGGGCCTGCAGGCGCTGCAGCAGATAGCGCGCCCGTGCCGGGCCACAGTGTGCCAGGGTCGAGGACAGGGCCTCGCACCACTCGGCGGTTTCCCCGGGGTCACTGTCCAGGGCGGCTTCGAGGGCCGTCAACGGCTCGTTCGGGTTCATCATCGCTACCATCGCGCAGGCCTCGTCCGTGGCGGTTCAGGCGCAGGCCTTCAGGGCCTGGGCAATGTCGGCGAGCAGGTCGTCGATGTCTTCCAGCCCCACCGACAGACGCACCAGGCCTTCCGAGATGCCGTGCTCGGCACGCTCCTGCTGGGTATAGCTCGAATGGGTCATGCTCGCCGGGTGCTGGGCCAGCGACTCGGCATCGCCCAGGCTGACCGCGCGGCTGAACAGCTGCAGGGCGTTCATGAAACGACGACCGGCCTCGATCCCGCCCTTGAGTTCGAAGGCGATCATGCCGCCCGGCAGGCGCATCTGCCGCTGGGCCAGCGCGTACTGCGGGAAGGACGGCAGGCCCGGGTAATGCAGCAGCTCGACCTGTGATTGTTCGGCGAGGAACTCGGCCACCTGCTGGGCATTGGCGCAGTGGCGGTCCATGCGCAGGGCCAGGGTCTTGATGCCGCGCATCAGCAGCGCCGCGTCATGGGGCGACAGCACCGCGCCGGTCATGTCCTTGAGCCCTTCCAGGCGGATGCGATCGACCAGCGCCTTGCGCCCGACCACCAGCCCGGCGGTGATGTCGCCATGCCCGGACAGGTACTTGGTGGCCGAATGCACCACCAGGTCCACGCCCAGTTCCAGCGGGCGCTGCAGGTAGGGCGTGCAGTAGGTGTTGTCGACCACGATGCTCAGGTCGTGGCCACGGGCGGCATCGACCACCGCGGCGATATCCACCAGTTGCATGTTGGGGTTGGCCGGGGTTTCGAAATAGATCATCCGCGTCTTCGGAGTGATCGCGGCCTGCAGTGCCGGGATGTCGTTGAGGTCGACATGGCGGATCTTCACGCCGAACTCGCCGATGCCGTGGTGCAGGTAGGCGAAGGTGCAGCCGTACAGGGTGCTGCCGACGATCAGCTCGTCACCCGGGCGTAGCAGGGTCCATAGCGTGGCGGTGATGGCGCCCATGCCGGAGGCCAGCGCCAGCCCGGCCTCGCCTACTTCCAGGGACGCCATGCGCTGCTCGAGCAGGGCCAGGGTCGGATTGGAAATACGGCTATAGAAATGCCCCGGTTCCTCACCCGCGAAGCAGGCGGCGCCGTACTCGACGGTGGGGAAGGCATAGGTGGCGGTCTGGTACACCGGCGGCACCAGGGCGCCGCCGTGGGACAGCGGGTCGTAGCCATGGTGGATGGCCCGCGTGGAGAATCCGGTGTTCTTGTTGGAGTCGCGCATGGCAACAGCCTCTTGTGGTTTGTTATAAGCTTATGCCACCAAGCTGCCGCGCTTTTTCCAAATTTGCCCACGCAATCGGGCATGTTTTGAAAGAAAAACAACAAAAACAGAACCAGGAGGGCAAGATATGCCTTCAGCTCTCGACCGTACCGACCGCGCCCTGCTCGCCGCCCTGCAGGACAACGCCCGCCTGACCGTTTCCGAACTCGCCGACCAGGTCGCCCTGACCACCTCGCCCTGCTGGCGGCGGGTCAAGTTGCTGGAGGACAACGGCTACATCACCGGCTACCAGGCCATTCTTTCGCCCAAGTCACTGGGCTTCGGAGTGACCGCGTTCGTCAGCATCATGATGGACTCCCACACCAAGGAGATGGCTCTGGCGTTCGAGCAAAGGCTGATGGAGATTCCCGAGATCGTCGCCTGCCACAACATCTCCGGGCGCTATGACTTTTTGCTGGAGATCCTCGCCCGGGACCTGGAGTCGTTTGGCGAGTTCACCCGGGAGGTGCTGCAACGCTTGCCGGGGGTGAAGGAGATCTATTCGAGTTTTTCGTACAAGGCGGTGAAGGAGCGACGGGTGATCCCGGTTTCCGAGAAACACATTTAGAGAGTCGGGGGCGCGCTGCGCCCCGTTCGCGGCACAAGGCCGCTCCTACAGGGTTGTGCGGTCCCCTGTAGGAGCGGCCTTGTGCCGCGAAAGGGCTGCACAGCAGCCCCGGCTCTCCCGAACCAAACAAAAAACCCCGCCGAAGCGGGGTTTCTCAGATCACGCGGTTACTCAGATCGCGCCACGCAGACGCAGCACATCCAGCACCAGCTTCACACCTTCATCGACACTGACCGACTGGGTGTCGATCACCAGGTCCGCATCCAGCGGCACATCGAACGGGAAACTCTCGCCCGGAATGTTGTCGCCACCGGCCGCGTACAGCCCCTGTGGATCACGCTCACGGCACACCAGCGGCGACGCCTGGACGTAGACGGTGACCAGGCGCTCCTTGCCGATCAGCGCCTTGGCCTGCTCGCGGCCTTCGGCATCCGGGGCAACGAACGCAGCCAGGGTCAGCAGGCCGGCTTCGTTGAACTGGCGCGCCACATGGGCGGCGCGGCGCCAGTTCTCGGTGCGCCCGGCGCGATCCTGCGGCAGGCCCTTGTTCAGGTCGTGGCGCAGGTTCTGGCCATCGAGCACATAGACCGCACGGCCCATGTCGAACAGCTTGCGCTCCACCGCGTAGGCCAGGGTGCTCTTGCCGGCGCCGGACAGGCCGCTGAACAGCACGGTGGCCGGCTGCTGGCCGAAGCGCAGGGCGCGCTCTTCGGTCGACACATGGGCCAGCTTGCCGTGCTGACCGGTGCTGCCGTGCGGCAGTACCGGCGGGGCGATGATCATGCCGGCGCCGACGGTGCCGTTGGTCAGGCGGTCGATGACGATGAACGCGCCGGTGGTGCGGTTGCTCTCGTAGCCGTCCAGGGCAATGGCGCTGTCCAGCGCGACCTTGACCCGGCCGATCTCGTTGAGATGCAGCGCGCTGGCGGGGCCCTGCTCCAAGGTGTTCACATCGACCTTGTGGGTGATGCTCGCAATCGAGCCCGGCACGTAGCTGGTGGCGCGCTTGATGTCGTACTTCTTGCCCGGGAGCATTGGCTCCTCGGCCATCCACACCAGCATGGCATCGAACTGGTCGGTGACCGACGGTACGTTGTCGGCATGTACCAGCAGGTCGCCACGGGAGATGTCGATCTCGTCTTCCATCGTCAGGGTCACGGCCTGGCCGGGGCCGGCGTTCTCCAGTTCACCTTCGTAGGTGACGATGGACTTGACCCGGCTGCTCTTGCCCGACGGCAGCACGACGATCTCGTCGCCCTTGTGCACCACGCCACCGGCGATGGTGCCGGCGAAGCCACGGAAGTTCAGGTTCGGACGGTTGACGTACTGCACCGGGAAACGCAGGTCGGTGACGTTGCGGTCGGCGGCGATCTCGACGGTCTCGAGGATCTCCATCAGCGCCGGGCCCGTGTACCACGGCGAACGCTCGCTGCGGTTGACCACGTTGTCGCCCTTGAGCGCCGACATCGGCACGAAGTGCAGGCTGCTCGGCTTGAGGTTGATGCCCTCGGCGAACTTCAGGTAGTCGGCCTTGATCGACTCGAAGACCTGCTCGTCGAAGCCCTTGAGGTCCATCTTGTTGACCGCGACGACGATGTGCTTGATGCCCAGCAACGAGGCGATATAGCTGTGCCGGCGGGTCTGGGTCTGTACGCCGTAGCGGGCATCGACCAGGATGATCGCCAGATCGCACGTGGACGCGCCGGTGGCCATGTTGCGGGTGTACTGCTCGTGGCCCGGGGTGTCGGCGATGATGAACTTGCGCTTGGCGGTGGAGAAGTAGCGGTAGGCGACATCGATGGTGATGCCCTGCTCGCGCTCGGCCTGCAGGCCGTCCACCAGCAGCGCCAGGTCGACTTCCTCGCCAGTGGTGCCGGATTTTTTCGAGTCGCGGGTGATGGCCTCGAGGTGGTCCTCGTAGATCATCTTCGAGTCGTGCAGCAGGCGCCCGATCAGGGTGCTCTTGCCGTCGTCCACGTTGCCACAGGTCAGGAAGCGCAGCAGCTCTTTACGCTCGTGCTGGGCCAGGTAGGCGAGGATGTCCTCGCTGATCAAATCGGATTGGTGCGACATGAGGAAACCCTGAAATTAGAAGTAGCCTTGGCGTTTTTTGTCTTCCATGGAACCGGCGCCATCGTGGTCGATGACGCGGCCCTGGCGCTCGGACGTTCGGGTCAGGAGCATTTCCTGGATGATGTCCGTCAGGGTCTCGGCTTCAGACTCGACCGCGCCCGTCAGCGGGTAGCAGCCCAGGGTACGGAAACGCACTTTCTTCTTGACGATGCGCGCCTTCTCCTCGTCGCTCAGGTGCTCGAGGATGCGCTCGTCGTCGATCATGATCAGGGTGCCGTTCTTCTCGATCACTTCGCGCTCGGCGGCGAAGTACAGCGGCACGATCGGGATGCCTTCGAGGTAGATGTACTGCCAGATGTCCAGCTCGGTCCAGTTCGACAGCGGGAACACGCGGATCGACTCGCCCTTGTTGACCTTGCCGTTGTAGATGTTCCACAGCTCCGGGCGCTGGTTCTTCGGGTCCCAGCGGTGCTTGCTGTCACGGAACGAGTAGACGCGCTCCTTGGCCCGCGACTTCTCTTCGTCACGGCGCGCACCGCCGAAGGCGGCGTCGAAGCCATGCTTGTCCAGCGCCTGCTTCAGGCCCTGGGTCTTCATGATGTCGGTGTGCTTGGAGCTGCCATGGGTGAACGGGTTGATGCCCTGCGCCACACCCTCGGGGTTGACGTGGGTGATCAGCTCCAGGCCCATCTCTTCGACCATCTTGTCGCGGAAGCGGTACATCTCCTGGAACTTCCACTGGGTGTCGACGTGCATCACCGGGAACGGCAGCTTGCCCGGGAAGAACGCCTTGCGCGCCAGGTGCAGCATGACCGCGGAATCCTTGCCGATCGAGTACAGCATCACCGGGTTGTCGAACTCGGCGGCCACCTCGCGGATGATGTGGATGCTCTCCGCCTCCAGCTGTTTCAAGTGCGTCAGATTGTCGACCATGGCTACTCACGAAAAACGATCTTATGGACGGCCTGCGGGCCGTGTTCGAGCGAGCCACTTTATCACAGCACCTGATTCTATTTAGGAGGCTGCCTAGATCGAAACAATCTAACGATATGACTGGGGGTTTGGGCCCTGTAGGAGCGGCCTTGTGCCGCGAAAGGGCTGCAATGCAGCCCCGGCGATTTATGCATCAACGCTGAAATCCTGGGGCTGCTGCGCAGCCCTTTCGCGGCACAAGGCCGCTCCTACAGGAACGACATCTGCATCATCAGATCGGATTCGGGCAATCGATGAACAGGTGCTCGACCGCGAACCGCCGCGCCAGGTAATCGCCCAGCGCCTGCACGCCATAGCGCTCGGTGGCGTGGTGCCCGGCGGCGATGAAGCTCACGCCGTTCTCGCGGGCACTGTGGAAGGTCTGCTCCGACGCCTCGCCACTGATGAACAGGTCGACCCCGGCGGCGATGGCGGTGTCGATGTAGCCCTGCCCACCGCCGGTGCACCAGCCGACCCGGCGGATCATCTGCTCACCCTCGACGACCAGCGGCTCACGCCCCAGCGCCTCGCGCACCCGGCGGGCAAAGTCCCGCGCCGACACCGGTTCCGCCAGCGAACCGACCAGGCCGACCACCTTGGGGTTGTTCGGGTCCAGCGGGCCCTCCACCGTGATATCCAGCTGGCGCGCCAGCTGCACGTTGTTGCCCACTTCCGGGTGTACGTCCAGCGGCAGGTGGAAGGCCAACAGGCTGATGTCGTGCTTGAGCAGGGTCTTCAGGCGCCGCTGCTTGATCCCGGTGATGCACGGGTTCTCGCCCTTCCAGAAGTAGCCATGGTGCACCAGCACCAGGTCGGCTTCGGCCTCGACCGCCGCGTCCAGCAGCGCCTGGCTGGCGGTCACGCCGCTGACGATACGGCTGACCTGGGGGCGGCCTTCGACCTGCAGGCCGTTGGGGCAGTAGTCCTGGATCTTCGCGCTGCCCAGGTAGCGCTCGGCTTCCTCGACCAGGGTATTGAGGGCGACGGCCATGAAAAATCTCCTCGAATTCGGCGTTGCACCAGGGCGCAAGGCCCTATAATGGCCGCCATTATGGGCCGTCGCCGGTTTCGGGGGAACCG